>DATKZJ010000054.1:0-13361 GCA_035527995.1 Spirochaetota bacterium
GAGTACGTCAGCCACTATAAGGAACTGGACGGATACAGGGGGCAACTCGAACGATTAATAGAGGATTTTCGTCTCTCCGATATACGGGGCTATTGAGGGGGATTTCGCTTGAATAAGCGGTTGAAATTTATTATTCTTTGAACAAGTTTATTTGATATGAAGCTTGAACAGACGAACCGGCACCGTTTTTAAACGAGAGCGGCGCAAAGAACTGAAAGACAAGCTGTTGCTTAAGCACCATGAACCAATCAGTTCTTGGTAATTAAAGTGCGTTTGATATCAAGTTTACTTGTGCTTGCCGGCATCTTTTTAATAGAAGTCGATTCCAAGAACTGAAAAATGATCTGGCGCTTTTACACCATGAACCAATCAGTTCTTGGTAAATATAACTTTGTTTGATAGAAAGTTTAAATAGATCTGCTGGCATCGTTTTTATACGAGATCAGCTCCAAGAACTGAAGAATAAAATGGTGCGAAGCACCATTTTATTACGCGGCCGTCGTAAAGTGGTATTACCTCAGCCTTCCAAGCTGAAGTCGTGGGTTCGATTCCCATCGGCCGCTCATTTTTTCTCTCCTGCAGCGGCTCAATATCTTACCCGCAAGACACTTCAGATCGGACGAGTACCAATCCCCTAATTTTTAACGTGATTTGTGAGTAATCTGAGGTAGTAGGGAGCTATGCTGTGGGAGCTTCTTTCTTCTGTTTTGCAAGAACCTCTCTCGCAATACCGAGGAGGGTTTCCCTGCTGTTTTTGTCCGGGTTGTCGAGGATCTCTTCGAGCAGCGAAGAGAGGACCTTCCCCACGAGAGGCCCGGTCTTCAACCCGAACTCTTTCATGATATCATGTCCGTCTACCGCAAGGTCCTTTACGGTTATGGCGTTCTCCGCTTCGAGGACCTTCTCTATACGACCCTTCAGGTTCCTTACGGAGTTTGACTCGCCTTTCTTGAGGCCGTTCCCTATGCGGTCCGCGCGTCTGAGCTGGAAGATAGGATCGAGGTTTTCGAACCCCACTTTTTTTATGAATCGGCGTACCGCGCCGTCGGTCCATTGACGTGTATAGTGAAACATATGGTTTCTGATGAGATGAGCCACGAGCCGCACATCGTTGTTGCTGAATTTCATCCGCCGCATCACTCGCTTCGCTATCCCCGCACCAATCATCTCGTGGTTGTAGAACACGGATCTCCCCTCTTCTATATCACGTTTGACATGGTACTTGCCGATATCGTGGAAAAGCGCGGCGATCCTTATCCTGTAGTCTTCATGAGGCGCTGCATCACAGGAATAGAGATTGTGGTAATATATATCGTACCTGTGGAAGCGGTTCTGTCTTACACCGAAGCCCGTGAGGAGCTCAGGAATAGTCTGTTCGAGCAGCCCGCACTTCCGCATGAGATCTATTCCGACAGAAGGCAGCCTCGATCCGAGGATTTTAACGAACTCATCGCGTATTCTTTCCGCTGATATCTCAGAAGTCATGTCAAGGCAGTCGGAAATCGCCAGGAATGTACGCTCATCGATATCGAACTCGAGCTGGGCTGCGAACCTGCACGCCCTGAAAGGGCGAAGGCCGTCCTCTCTGAACCTCTCCCCCGGATCGCCGATGGTCCGTATTATCTTTCTGCCTATGTCCTCTCTGCCGTCATACGGGTCTACAGTCACACCAGTGAGCGGATTGAATGCGATTCCGTTTATCGTAAAGTCCCTTCTTGCGAGGTCTTCATGGATGGAGGACGCATAGGTGACACTATCCGGTCTGCGCTTATCCGTGTACTCTCCGTCGCTCCTGAAGGTTGTCACTTCGACCTGGTGGCCCTTCGTAAGAATTGTAACAGTCCCGTGTTTAATCCCCGTAGGAATCGCCCTTCTGAAGATCAACATTACTACATCAGGGTGCGCATCGGTTGCAACATCATAATCGTATGCAGGCCTTCCGATTATAAGGTCGCGTATGGAACCTCCCACCACCCATGCCTCATGTCCGTGCCTGGCGAGAGATCGGGCTATTTCGGTCACATAGTCGGGAGCTTTCATATTAACAAGGTAAGAAAAATGATTTTTCATGTCAACGATTATAGGGCCTCTACCGCGGCCGACGAAGCGAAACTGCTGTGCGCATAAAAAAAGGTAGCCCGAAACTTTGTCCGGGCTACCTGTCTTGGGGGTAGTACAACTATCTCAGCAACTGCAGAACAGATTGAGGCGTTGTATTTGCCTGCGCCAGCATTGCAGTGCCTGACTGCACGAGGATCTGGTTTTTCACGAAGTTCACCATCGTCTCAGCCATGTCAGTGTCCCTGATCCTGGATTCGGCGGCCTGCATGTTCTCATACCCTGTTAAAAGACCCTTTGCTGCGTACTCGAGGCGGTTCTGATAGGCCCCGAGGTCCGCACGCTGTTTCGAAACCTTCATGAGTGCCTGATCGATCGCACCGATTGCGCGGTTCGCCTTTGCAGGTGTGCTTATGCTGATGAACGTAGCTGCGTGCGCGAATCCCGTTGGATTCTTGATCCCGAGCCCCTGCGAGGACATGGTTCCTATGTACACCCTCTTCCGCTGGTCCATGTTCGGTCCCATGTGGAGCCACATGCTCGCGGAAATGGTGTTCTCGCCGGTGGCCATGGCGAACCTTCCTGTAAGGATGTTCATGCTGTTGAACTGGGCATGGGATGCAATACGGTCGACCTCATCGACGAGCTGTGAGACCTCGACCTGGATCAGAAGCCGGTCTTCGTCGGAGTATACGCCGTTCGAAGCCTGGATCGCGAGCTCCCGAAGTCTCTGCAGGATCGACTGCGTTTCTTCGAGATACCCCTCGGCTGTCTGGATAAAAGAAATACCATCTTCGACGTTCTTCTCAGCCCGGCGTAAGCCCCTGATCTGAGACCTCATCTTTTCAGATACGGCAAGACCTGAAGCATCATCACCCGCGCGGTTTATTCTCATACCCGAGGAGAGCTTCTCGATATCCTTGGTGACGTCCCAGCCTGTGAACTTGAGCTGCCGGTTTGCAAAGATGGCAGACAGATTGTGGTTGATAACCATTTCACTCCTCCTTGAATGGTAGTTACATCCTTGTTCTAAAATTTGTTTCGGATGAATAGAAATTTCCTTTAGACATTTCTTCACAATCGTTTTACCTTAGGTTCGGGCGGGTAAACGTCGTATGAGAGTCTACATCTTCCTCCATGGGAAACGGTCAGAAGGGAAATTTTACAGGATGCACTACGACCTCACGAGGAGGGAGGCCGATGTCGTTATCTGCGCCAACGGAGGATACGAAACCGCTCTATCTCTGGGGATCGAGCCGCACATGGTCGTGGGAGATCTCGATTCCTTACAGGGGGCCGAAATCAGCCAGGGGATAAAGGTTTTACGGCACCCGCCGGAAAAGGACCACTCGGATTTCGAGCTCGCCCTCATGGAGGCTGTGAAGCTGAGGCCGGAGAGGGTGTTCGTGTACGGCGCTCTCGGAGGGAGAAAGGATCACGAGATTATCAACGTGAACCTGCTGGCGCACGCCGCCTTTCCGGTCGTCTTTCTGGAAGAGGAAGTCGAGATCTACAACGTGATCCGTGAGCTCGAAATCGCTGGGAAAAAGGGAAGAATCTGTTCTCTCGTGACCTTCGGGGAGGGTTGTTACGTTGAGACCACGGAAGGTTTTCGTTACCCGCTTAAAGATGAGGTCCTGCTGCCCTCAAGCAGGGGTCTCTCAAACGTTATTGACGGCGACAGGGCATATATCAGAGTAAAACAGGGAGCGCTTCTCGTAATTGTGACCTCCCATCCGGAAGGGTAAGGGTTGATCTTCATACGGTTTCTACTCTTTCGATGCTCCGTATGCCGTATTGAAGGCCTCATGAAGTCTCGCCATGGTGACGGCAGGGTCCTCAACGATGATCTTTGACCCTCCCACGATATCGATGAACCCAAGCTCATTCTTATACCTTGGAATCACGTGCAGGTGGAGATGGGAGATGCTGGCGCCTGCGAAATCGCCGATGTTCAAGCCTATATTGTATCCCGCCGGGGCGTAGAGTGAATCGAGTACATCGAGGCTTTTTCGCAACAGCTCGTCGATTTCCCTCCTTTCATCCGTTTCGAGCTCCCTGTAATCGGTTATATGCCTCTTCGGGAAGATGAGTATGTGTCCTGAATTGTAGGGGAATTTGTTGACACAGACAGCAGTATGGGAACCCTCAGTTACGAGAAGACTGACCACATCTTTATTGTTTTCCACAATAGAGCAGAGGATACAGTCGACCTTCGGTTTACCACCCTTGATGTAGCTCAATTTGTTGAGTGAAAAGAGGTTTTGAAACTTCAGAGTCATTTGTGAAGAATGCCTATTTTTTAATTAATTCCCAGAATTTCAGGCGGTTGTACCAGCGATCGCTGTCACCCCCCTCAACGAGCTCCTCCTGCCGGATCTCTCCTTCTGGAAGCGGCTTTTCCTCCTCGGCCGCCGGAGGTAGAGTCTCTGCCTTTTGTTCCGGTTCGGGTTGCAATAACTCCTTCTGCCGCCCTGTTTCATCCCGCTCTAGCATTTTCGGGAACCCCGTTGACTCGGATTCCGGCAGCACAAGGACCCTCGTCTGTTCACTGAACTTCTCGATATAGAAGTACTTCAGGAGCCCGGGATACTGATCTATGAGCTCTCCGTACTTGCGGAGCCTTTCGATTTCGACATTATCCTCCTCTCTCATCAGCCGGTGTTTCGATTCCAGCTTTATATCTTCGGTTTTCATTCTGCTGATGTTTTCCATATACTCGAAATATCGGGAGAGGGCCTTCTGATACGTTTCTATCTGCGGGATAACGTTGAATGCGATTTGGGTCTTCACCTCACGCAGCTTGTACTCTTCCGCGTAATCGGCTGCCGACGACTCCATCTGCTTTTTGAGCTCACCGATCGCGGCATAGTCGAAACTCTCTGTCATGAGGGAGTAGTTTGAGAGCCTGTCGAGGACATACTGGGTCAGAGATTCCTCGGCCCGTGACCGAAAGCCCTTTGAAAAAAAGGTCTCGAACTCTTCGATTATGCCGTACTCCAGGAGGACAACTGCGGTGCCGTAGTCTACCCTGTACTGCACGACTACGGTTCCGCCGAGGGCGAAGTTCCCGTACTCCTTCAGCTCCTCGCTTCCAGGAAGAGGAAATAGAAATTCTACTTCCGCGGAATAAGGCTCTTTTTTAAAGGTATAGAGATGAAAGCTCTTCGGTACCAGTTTCTGCCACAGCCAGTGAAGATTTCCGGATTCGAGTGGGTAATCCAGCGTGCCCGTGAGTGTGGAATGTGCGAGTGAAAAGGTTCCCGGTTCGACGTTCACCCATCCGAAGTAGAAACCGGCTCCTGCTGCAAGGATGAGGAGTACAAGGATGAGGATGACCTTTTTCATAGGAGCGGTACCTCGTAATGGAGTTTCCTGGATCAATGAAAAATTTACTGCACGTATGATATGATATATTAATTATCCATAATATCAATAGGTTTTTCAGACCGCTTTGTGAAATGCTTTTACTTTTATCGCAGGCTATATTAAGTATTAGACTAACATCTCAGTCAGCAAAAAATTAGCTGACGTATATGCTATACATATTATTACAGGAGTAGCGGTTTGAAAAGTATGTACGAACTCGTGGAAGTAATGAGCAGGCTGAGGGCAAAAAACGGCTGTCCATGGGACCGTGAGCAGGACCACAAGACCCTGAAGCCGTATCTCGTAGAGGAGACCTATGAGGTGATCGATGCGATAGACGGCGAGGATGATGATTCTCTGAAGGAAGAGCTTGGGGACCTCCTGCTGCAGATCGTGTTTCATGCCCAGATAGCGGATGAGGAGAGAAGATTCACCATAGACGATGTTGCGGCCTCGATTGTGGAAAAACTGAAACGGCGCCACCCGCATGTATTCGGTACGGTGAAGGTCGCCTCTTCTGAGGAAGTCCTGCACAACTGGGAACAGATAAAAAAACATGAGGGCAAGAACTCCGTCATGGACGGTGTTCCGAAATCGCTCCCTGCACTGCTCAAGGCACGGAGGGTGCAGGAGAAGGCGAGGAGGGTCGGTTTCGACTGGGACGACGTGAAAGGAGCGGTTCACAAGATCTCGGAGGAGATAAAGGAGCTCGAGGAAGCTCTCCTCAATGGAAGAAAGGATGAGGCGAAAAAGGAGTTCGGAGACGTTCTCTTCTCTCTCGTCAATGTTTCGCGGTTCCTCGGAATAGATGCAGAGGACTCGCTGCGAAAGACGATTGAAAAGTTCATCGAGAGGTTCAAGTATATAGAGAACGAGGTACAGAATCAGGGGAAAAAAGAGATGGGAGATTACACGCTCGAAGAGCTCGACCGCCTTTGGGAGCAGGCAAAGGGTGAATAAGAAGCTGGAGTTTTCGGACTTTATTGAGATAAAAGGTACCCTTTAATGAGCGAAACAGGGATGAATAAAAAACCCATTGTTAATAAGAAGCTTAAGTCCTCGGACTTTGTTGAGATAACGGATAAAGTGTAAGAAGAGAAGCGTGTATGAACGACAAGCCCATCGTGAACAAGAAGCTGAAGTCCAACGGACTTCATTGAGATAAAAGGTACCCATTAATGAGCGAAACAGGTATGAACAAAAAACCCATTGTTAATAAGAAGCTGAAGTCCGAAAGTGCCTTCACCTACTATCTCATTAAGAAGGTTGGCAAGACAATAAAGAAGTACGGTATGATAGAGGAGGGGGACAGGATCCTCGTCGGGGTATCGGGAGGTAAGGACAGCTTCACGATGCTTAAGATACTGAACGACAGGATGGGATTCTATCCGAACATGTACGAGCTTCTCGCACTGCACGTCGTATCGGACCTGGAGTGTGAGGGCCACGCCGGTCCGGCCACGCTCGAAGAATATTTCAAAGAGCACGGATACCGGTATAAGATAGTAAACCTGAAACTCGATCCAGGAAATAAGGGCCCCAGCTCTTACTGGTGCTCTCGGAATCGAAGGAGAGTGCTGTTCGATACCGCAAACCGTCTCGGTTACAACAAGATCGCGCTGGGACATCACAGAAACGACGTCATAGAGACGCTCCTCCTCAACATCTTCTATCACGGTGAAGTCTCGACTATGCTGCCCATCCAGAGCCTCTTCGATGGGAAGATGTCGATCATAAGACCGCTGTACAACCTTCCGGAATCCGATCCGAGGAAGTTTTCCCGCATACACGGCTTTGAGGCAGTGTCCTGCAGGTGCCCTTTCGGGAAGGAGACGAAGAGGGAGATGTTCAAGAGACTGCTGGCCGAGGTAGAAAGAACGCACCCCAAGGCGATGCTCAACGCGCTCCGCGCCCTGGAAAATGTAAAGGAGGAATACCTTCCCGGAATTGCGGTAAAAGAGGACGTGGTGATATAGTAAATGCAGCAGTAAGAAAAAACCCTGCCGGCTTGACACCAACAATAATACTTTGACAATATCCTGCAGTTGTCTGAAAATTAATATACTTGCCGACTGAAAAGATGAGCCCGGGACACGGGCGAAGGATCGATATTTCTCACCGAAGGACGGGTACTCTACCTGGAACTACTATAATGAGCCTGCAAAGCTGCGGGGCCTCAATACCGTAAGTTACCGGCGAAGACCTGTATATGAGGATATATCCCATTCTTCACAGGACGAAGCTCGATGGCTGGCGGTGCCATGACAAACGAATGCGGATAGTGTGATAAAGATATATGTTTTACGGTTTTTTAAGAAGTTGAAAATCTGCATGAAAAAGAGTGCGAAGATACCGGCGAGAGCAGTAAACATCATATTAGGCCAGGCCCCAAAGAGCCGGCTATCATCATGCCCGTTCCCGGGTCGATGTACGCACAGTTCTTAGAAAAACCCGCGGTATCTGTGATTATAGTATGAACATCCTTTTATCACTACTGTTATATTAGATATTTAGAGTAGGCAATTGGTGCTGCGAAGAAAGATAGTAACGATATTTGAAGCTTCCGGAAATCTTTTATATTGAGAAAAGAACGATTGATATGTGTTCGATTGCGGCCGGCGAAGGTTACAAACGACTGTGATCCCGGTTTTCGCATAAACCGGACAACAGCTGAGCTGAATTAATATGGAGTTTCCACCAAAAAAATATTTACACGACATCCTTCAGCGCCGATGAGTATTCGCCCTCTGTCCGGCCGTCGAAACCGCAGAAGATGATCTCTTCGAATGCTCCTTTGTTTTCCAGTACAAATTCGGCAACAGCACCAACGGCGACAGCTGCGGCTTTACCGACCGGATACCCGTAGATCCCGGTGCTGATCGATGGAAAAGCAATCGTCTTCAGGCCGTTGTCGACCGCGACCCTGAGGCTGCTGGTATAGGCGTTTCGTAAAAGCTCGGGTTCTCCCTTCGCGCCGCCGTGCCAGACAGGGCCGACGGTATGGATAACATGCTTCGACGGCATCCGGCCTGCGGTGGTGATGACAGCCTCGCCAGTTGGGAGGCGCCCGATCTTCGATACTATTCGCTTGCACTCTTCAAGGATTGCGGGCCCTCCTGCCCGGTGAATGGCACCGTCGACTCCGCCTCCTCCCATGAGAGAGGAGTTGGCCGCGTTTACCACGGCATCGACCTTTAAAGTGGTGATGTCCGCTACAATAGTCTTTAACTTCGTAGTACCGATATTTATATCCATATTGTGTAGCCTCCTTAAGAAAGAGCATACTGTGAAGAGCGTTGATGTCTAATCCCCATTCCTTATGTGCAATCGTAATAGGAAGAAATGGGGCTTTAATCCCCATTTTACTTATGTGAAAACGTAATAGGAAAGAATGGGGCTTTTGGCGCTTTTTTCACCGTAAACTTTATCTTTTACATCGAAACCCCTTGCAATGCAATTGTTTAGAAAACCGCACTAAAAGGTGCGGATGGTTTTGGTGTGACAGCGAGCTTATATATTTTTGGCAGTAAAGCTGTAACAGGCTTTGTTCCATCCCGGAAGGGTCTTCTAAGTTACTACACCCGCAAACAGCACCGTTATTTAACTGCTCACGATGGGTTTGCCGTTAATCCCTGCTTTACTTATTACTGTTTATCTGTCATCTCAACAAAGCCCGAGGGTACCCTATTTCATTATGTGTGCCGCAGAGATTCGCCGGTATCGATCGCTTCGACGATCCTAACATTGTAGTTAAGAAACTCGAGCCACCCGTATTTGTCCGCCTTGTCTCGCGATATGATAAGGTAGGGCATGTACTTCGGCTCTACAGGTTTTCTCAAAAGAGAGAGCCTGCATTCACGGAGGAGCTTGTTCCCCTTCAGTGTGTTGCATCTCTTGCAGGCACAGACCTGGTTTTTCCAGGAGTTCGGATCCTCAGAGCGGTGGGAGGGATCTACCGATTCCCATTTTGAGAGAGGTATGATATGATCGACCGTGAGCTCGTCCATCCTGTATCTTTTTCCGCAGTACTGGCACCTCATATCGTCCCTGTAAATAATATTAAGACGGGAGTAGACGACCTTCTTCTTCGGTATTTTGTTGAAGTTAAAGAGCATGATGACTCTCGGGAGTGGAAGGGTAAGGTACTGTGAGTGGATTTGTTGCTGCGTGTCGACCTTTACTGCTTCGGCTTTATTGAGGATTTGAAGGACGATCGCCTGCTTCACATTGCATATGTCTATCGGAATCATCCCGGAATTGAGTGTGAGAACAGGCGCATTTAGCATAAAGTTATATTAATATATCATCAATAATAAAGAAAGAAGTTTTAAATATGGATCTTCCGGAATCGAGTGGGTAGTGTATGAGGAATATGAGTAAATAACCGGGGGTATCGCGCAGGGGTCACGCATGGGTGATGAGTATCCGATGAATAATGCACCGGATACTTCCGAAGACTCCTGAACCTGACAGGTTCACTGGCGGCTGGGTAAATGTATTCTACAGTTGACGATACGAATTATTCACAAGGCATTGATTAACATAGTCAGCCACCCGAATAATTATCCGGTATATCTTTATAACGCCGCGCTGACATACACTGTCGCGTCAGTACGGTACAGACCCGCCGTTTACGCCGATACTCTGGCCGTTGATAAATCCCGCCCGCTCGCTTGCGAGAAACAGGGCGAGCTGTGCAATGTCATCGGCTGTACACGACCTTTTCATAGGATTTTTTTCTTTGCGTTTCCTTATAAGCTCCTCGAAGCTTTTAACGCCTTCCTTCAAGATCGATACCTCCAGGAGGGACGGGGTCCTCCAGCTCTTCGCTTCTATATCGCCTTCTGGGTATATGTCCGAGGGGCATATTGAGTTTGATGTGATATTGTGCTCGCCGACCTCGAGGGCGGTAGATATGGCAAAACCCCTGTCGAAATATTTGGATGCAGAGTATAAGGAGAGGCCGGCAGAAGCCTTGAGCCCGGAAGTGGAGTTTATGTAGATCAGCCTCCCGAAACCCGAAGCCTTCATCATAGGAATGGCCTCGACCGTTGTGTATATGTATCCTTTTATGTTTACCGCAACCACTCTCTCGATGTCCTCTTCTTTCAGATCCTGGACCCAGGCCGCGGTGTTGACTGCGGCACAGTTTACCAGTACATGGAGCGTTCCGTACAGTCTTCCTATCTCAGAAAACAGCTGCTTTACCTTGGCCCTTTGGGAGATGTCGCACACCATATAGCTGCTGCAACTGCCCAGCCCTTTTACCGCGTTTTTAAGTCCGCTTTCGTCGATATCTGTAAAGACGGTCGTTGCCTGTTCTTTACAGAAGGCGCGGGCAACGGCAGCGCCGATACCGCTTCCGGCTCCTGTTACGAGCACGACCTTTCGTTTTATTCCGAGTTCCATTGATGCCTCCGGAGATAGTAGTATGCTGATAATAATATATTAATCCCACGGAGAATGAGCACGCAATTTACATGGAAAACGATACCTGCAGGCAGCATCACATATCAATAATATTGTTGGAATATCGGGTGAGAACGGTAGGATAACAGGATGTTTCGCGTCCTTCGCGGGTTTTTACTGCCTCAGGAGATGATATCCCTCTCATGTGAGCATTCTCCGGGAGCAGGGGATAAGGTGTTGATAGAATGCGCTGAGTTCAATATATTATATACTGTCATTCACGATACTGTGTCCTGTGGATCCGGCTTTTTCCGGGATGAGAGGCCGCGGTTTTGATTCATGTATTTATGATGAATGCTCTGCATGGTTCTTGGTAACAGTCCCGTTTAAAGGGGTGTTCTGTCCTTAACAGTACCTTTAAAACATACGATGTTTTCATTACTCAAGAACTAAATTATTTCATGTGACTTGTCGAACATCTATAAGAGGGCATATGAGTAGTATGTTACATCCGAAACATGCTCTGCTTCAGCAAAAATAAACGAGGGTTGTAATTTGCGGATTATTATCATTGTCGCCGTTGTCTTCGTTATCATAGCAGTAGTCGTATGGCGTTTAAGGGGTGGTAAGGACAAATTTCCCTGGTACGAGTTCTTCTCAAGAGGAAGAAAAGAGGGTTTCTCGTTCAAGGAGATCCGGTTTCTGAAGAAGATAGCGATAAGCAATAAGCTCATTAAACCGCAGTCTATTTTCTGGTCCACTCGTCAGCTCGACCGCTGCCTCCGTCCTGCAATCAGGAAGATTAATGCAGATGAGAACATGTCCAAGGAATCCAAGCTCTCAATGATCAATAAACTGCTCGAGCTCCGTAAGAAGGCGGAGTTTAATCTCCCGAAATATCAGAAACGGATAAGAAACACCAACGCTCTCCTCCCGAGGCAGAAGCTCATAGTCCGGGAAAGCACCTATGGGAGTTTTGTGAGCTGGGTTGTAGAGGTAAACCGGCGGTATCTCGTGATCACACAGCCGTCCGGGCAGTCGGGGTGGAGGTCGCTGAAATGGACCGGCAGAAAGGTTAATCTCTATTTCTGGAGAATGGAGGACGCCGGCTACTCCTTTGAAACAAAGGTTCAACAGCAGATCTCCCATGAAGAGTACCCGCTCATGTACCTGATCCACTCAAACAAACTCAACCGGGTACAGAAACGCCAGAGTGTGAGGGTACAGGCGAATATCAGGGCAAACTTCTATCCTGTCGGTTACTCGTCTGCCGATGGAGGGGGCAAGCCTTTCATCTCCAAAAAGAAGCATGTGGCGAAGATCATCGATCTCTCGGATACAGGATGTGCCATGATCGCAGGGAAAGGCCTGAAACAGAATGCCAAGCTAAAGCTTGATTTCTTCCTATCAGAAGAGAAGCGGGTTGTTGTGCTCGGTTCGATCGTCAATGTTTCCAGCACGAAGGACGATCGGGTAGAGAGGTACCACCTCATGTTCCTGAAGATAGGGCAGTTCTCCAAGATCAACATCCTCCTCTATGTGTACAACATATTCGGGGAGCGCGAGGAGCTCACGGGAAAGAAGAAAAAAGTGAGCGTGACTCCCGTAAAGCAGTAGATTCCCTCCTTTCCTTTACAGAAAGATCAGCCGTACGTTCCGGGATCATGATAAGCAGTACATATGTGTTGAACAGGAGGGCGTTTGTTATATATCTTAGTAGAGATACCTGTTTTTTCAATTCGGGTTATTGATAGAGTGGTGCCGTATGTTTCTGGTAAAAATACTCTCTCACGTTTTTGCACCTGTACCTGATCCGCTGGTTATGCTTTTCGCAAGGTTTTTTGCACCGCTTTTCCTTCGAGCATCGAAAAAGGGAAAGTGGGGGTTGAAGTATACGGATATAATACCGAAGGCGTTTCCTGAAAAGGACAGAGAGTGGCATCGCAGGGTGATAGAGGGAAATTCCCTGCACCTGTTGAGTCTTGCGGGAGAGCTGCTCAAAGCCCGACACAAGACGAGACGGGGGGTAAACGCAAAATGCTACATAAAAGAGGGGAAACAATATTTCGAAGAATTGCTGGAGTCAAAAGATGGGTTCATCATCATGACATGCCATCTCGGAAACTGGGAGTATGCAGGGGCATACATTGCGCAGAACTACCGCACATTGTATGCTCCTGTATTCACCGAGGATTCTTCCGGAAACAGGGCCTTGAATTGGATGAGGGAGGGGCGTAATGTAGTGGTCCTGGAGACAGGGTATGACCCGAGGCGTTCCGCTAAATCGCTTCTGAAGATGATTGATGTTCTTAAGAAAGGTGAGATCGTGTTTATCGTTGCAGATCAGGAGGCGCTCGGTGGGGAGTATAAAGGAATACTTTTCGGTAAGGAGCTGAGGGTATTCGGAGGACCGTTTATCCTGGGGCAGAAGACCGGAAAAACAGTTCTCCCGCATTACAGTTTCAGGGACCGGCACGGTAAGATAGCCCTCTGTTTTGACCCCCCGATACACCTCAACGGGGAAA
>DATKZJ010000055.1:0-3690 GCA_035527995.1 Spirochaetota bacterium
AAGACGGACTACACTACCGAGATGCTGATCGTCAAGGATGAAAAGCCTGATGCGATCTTCTGCCCGTATACCGGTGCAGGGTGGTTCAGTGTGGCAAAGCAGCTTCGGGACGCAGGCGCCATGCCGCGTATCATGCTCTACGGAACGACGTACTCCAACATGGGCGGGGCGAAGATCACCGGTGAGTACGGCGCGGAAAACATCTATACACTCGCGGACCATGATCCCACGAGCGACGCATGGAAGGAATACGTCAAGCGCTGGAAGGCAAAGTACGGGGAAAAGGCGTATCCCGAGGCCTACACGAACAACTACTACCAGATGATCTACTGGATCAAGGAGGTCTATGAGAAGGCGCAGACCAAGGACCCGGAGGTCATCATCGATCTCATGCAGAAGACGTCCTTCCAGAACGTGTGTATCAGCCCCATGGGGCCGCTCGACGGCTACGGCAATAACTGGGGCGCAAAAGGCGCGATCATAAAGTTCGCCCCCGGTGCGGGAGAGCTGGACCCGAGTTTTGGGCTGCATGAGGAACTCGTGCGGGTATACGAGACGCCGAAGATAACGATGCCCAAGATACTCGAGGAGCTCAAGGGCTTTAAGAAGCTCGAATCCAACGAGCGTTATCCGATGGCGAAATAGACGCCGCTTAATATAAGAGTGTTCTCCAGGAGGAGAAAAGGTGTTGCTTGTTCAGAATGTATATAAACAGTTCGGGGGTATTCATGCGCTCGAGGACGTGAACATAGAGCTCGAACGCGGTAAGATTTGGTCGGTGATCGGACCGAACGGGGCAGGCAAGACCACCCTTTTCAATCTAATAACCGGTACCCTTCCTGCGGACTCCGGGAAAATAAAGTTTCTCGGTGACGACATCACGTATCTCAAGCCTTTCAATATCTGCAGGAAGGGGATCGCGAGGACCTACCAGCAGAAAAACCTCTTCGCGAACCTCAGCGTTTTCGACAATATCGGGGCCGGTCTTCTCAAGGACAGGATCGGCAGGGATGAGAGGGCAAAGAGTGTACTGGAGCTCATCGAGTTTTTAGAGCTTTCCGGGATGAAGGACGAGGTTGTAGGGAGCCTGGCGCCGCTGTACTGCAAGCTCGTGGAGCTCGGGAGAGCGCTCGCGACGTCTCCGAAGCTGATATTGCTCGACGAGCTTATAGGCGGTCTGCTGCCGGCAGAAACAAAGAAGATATGCGATATCATACAGGCCCTCAAGGGCGAGGGGTATACAATATTACAGATAGGCCACGAGATAGGGCCCATCATGAAAACGTCAGACTGGATCTTTGTTCTGGACGAGGGGCACAAGATCGCAGAAGGAGTGCCCGAGGACATCAGGAACAACAAGGACGTGCACGACGTCTACCTCGAGTAACAGGCAAGGGAGATGAACGGTATCATTTTACAGGTGACGGGACTCACCGCAGGCTATGGAAGTATAAAAGCCCTCAAGTCGATAGATTTCTACGCACATGAGGGTGAAATAGTCGGGATCGTCGGACCGAACGGCGCTGGGAAATCGACCCTCCTAGAGTCGATTGCGGGGACAGTAGCGGCATCGGAAGGACGTATCGAGTTTGCCGGACAAAGGATAGAGCGATGGTCGGTCCTGAAGAGACGCCAGCTTGGGCTGATGCTGATTCCCCAGGAGGGGAACATCTTCCCTCTGATGTCGGTAAAGAAGAACCTTGAGGTAAGCGTGATTCTCAGCGAGCGGGACAAGAGGGAGTCGCTCATAGAATACGTGTATGAAATATTCCCTATCCTGTACGAGAGGAGAAAGCAGATTGCGAACACACTGAGCGGCGGTCAGCAGCGGATGCTTGCGGTTGGAATCGGTATCGCCTCCAATGCGGACGTGATGCTTATCGATGAGCCGTCTATCGGGCTTGCTCCCAAGCTAGTAACCAAGTTCTTTGAAACTCTGAATAGGATAAGGGAGGATACGAAGAAGACGATCGTTCTTTCCGAGCAGAACATCAAGGTACTGAACATAGCAGACAGGCTGTTCGGGCTGGAGGCCGGAGAAATGAGGTTTAACGAGAAGAAGGAGAATCTCTCCCGTGAAATTGTCAAGGACCTCTATCTCGGATTATTGGGGTAGTCTTTGATTTTGAGTACGGTATTCCGCAGTAGATTGGATGCTTCGGGGTTTGTTCGCCAAGCAAGGGGATCAAAGCAGGTAAAGATATGCTTATAAACGGATTCATTACGGGACTGATCATGGGAGGGATACTATCCCTTCCTGTGCTCGGTGTAGCCGTGATCTACGGCATCACCGGTATTCCGAACTTTGCCATAGGTGTGATAGGGGTATTCGGAGGGTTCGTTACCTGGTATTTTATATCCTCCAGCATAGGGCTTGCCATCGCGGTCGGCATAGTCGTCTGCTTCATCATAGGGTTCGTTATACAGAGAGTACTCCTGACTCCGATCAGCGAGAGAGGGGGGGACTCAACACTGTTTTTTATCCTCACTGTCTCCGTCGGGTTCGTATTCGAAGGAATGCTGAGGGCGATTTTCCCTCGCCCGAACATCTCGCTCGAGCTCCCGCGTATAGGAACGATAAATCTGGGCGGATTCACAGTCGAAGGGTTCAAGATAATTGCGCTGGTTTTTGCGATCGTGACACTTGTCGTCATTCGATTGATGGAGGAACACACGGAAATAGGCAAGTCATGGCAGGCCACCTCGCAAAACCTCAAGCTGGCAAAGCTCGTCGGTATCAAGACGACCCAGGTTTTCAGTATCGCCTCGGGCATCGGCTGCGCACTGGCGTGCGTCGGCGCTATCTTCTGGGGATCGCTGTACAACCTGCAGCTCTCCAGCGGATGGGACCTCGGGTTCATGGGTTTTATCGTTGCAGTGGTCGGAGGTATCGGGAACATATGGGGCGGACTGATAAGCGCGCTGATAATGGGCATGGTAATGAGCTTCTCCGGCTACCTAATCGGCGGGGAGTGGCAGAGCGTCATTCTCTATCTTATAGTAATCATTGTTCTTATAATTGCTCCAAAGGGGATACTGGGCAGTGAAAGGTCATTATGAAAAGATAGGCACCATCGGGATACTGCTCGTCCCGCTGCTGTTCGTTTTACGTGGCGGGTACCTGCAGGAAGTCACAGGATACGTCTACCTCTTTCTCATACAGGGGTATGTCGCATGGTTTCTGTTCTTCAAGAGCGGCCAGCCTTTCTTTGGTTACTCTGTGACGATGGCGGTCGGTGCGTATGGAACGATAGTTCTCAACGAGATATTCAAGTGGCCGCTTCTTCCGGCAATGATTATCAGCTCAGCGTTTGCACCCGTGGTTGGGGTGATCCTGTTTCTTTCCACGATACGTGCAAAAGGATTCTACGTCAGCATGACTTCCTTTTTGCTCGCGATCATGTTTCCCCAGCTCGTCAACGCCCTGCAGGACATTACAGGAGGGCGAAGCGGTCTGTACTTCAGCGGAATGACCGATTTCGTCGGTTATAAAACCCTCTATATCATTGTGATCCTGATAACCGTGGTGATTGCCTCGTTTTTTCTCTGGATCATGGGAACGAAAACAGGAAAGATACTGACGCTGATATCAGAAAACGACAGGCTCACCCAGGCGGTGGGCATCAATACGTTTCGATACAAGCTGCTCGCCTATACGGTGGCGGGGTTCATTTCCGGACTCGGCGGCGC
>DATKZJ010000056.1:0-7747 GCA_035527995.1 Spirochaetota bacterium
GTCAATACCTTCAGACGCTGAAAGGTATGCCTGTTCTGGGCATCTGAGTGGTCTTTGAGAGGGTTGTTTTACAATTACACGGAAAAACCAGGGGAATCTATCGCCCACATACGGGCTCAACAGTGACAGCGCAAATGCCTCCCCGGGCAAATCCCTTGACTTTTATCATCTAATAAGATAATCTTTATCGAAATTTCTCCATAGAGGGTATATTCTGAAACGTTTTTACATTATAGATATGAACGAAAAGCTCATCGGGAGGCAGGTGGAGCTCTTCGGATGGGTCCACGTGAAGCGGGAGCACGGAGGGGTGGTCTTCATCGACATCCGCGACCGTACAGGGGTGGTCCAGCTCGTATTCAATGAGGAGTGGTGCAAGGAGAGCTTCGGACATTCGGCGAATCTCAAGACCGAGTGGGTCATAAAGGCTTCCGGAGAGGTCAAAAAAAGAGAAAACCCGAACCCCAATATTCCCACCGGCCAGGTCGAGGTCTGGGTGAGCAGCATCGAGGTCCTCAACGAGGCGAACACGCCCCCGATAGGGATCGTCAAACAGGGTGAGGTTTCCGAGGAGACGCGGCTTCGCTACCGCTACCTCGACCTCAGGCGAAACGAGATGAAGGACAACATTGTGATGCGTCACCGCATCGCGACCGCGGTCCGAAACTACCTCAACGAGCATGAATATATAGACATCGAGACACCGTTTCTCACAAAATCGACCCCTGAAGGGGCGCGGGATTTCCTCGTCCCCTCGAGGCTGAACAGGGGCAGGTTCTACGCACTTCCGCAGTCTCCTCAAATATTCAAGCAGCTTTTGATGATCGCTGGTTTCGATAGGTACTATCAGATCGTCAGATGTTTCAGGGATGAAGACCTCAGGGCGGACCGCCAGCCCGAGTTTACGCAGATCGACATAGAGGCGTCTTTCATAGGGCAGGAGGACATCATTTCTCTGATAGACGGGATGTTCGAGAGGATTCTCTCCGAGTGCTATGGTATATCTTTCGCCACACCGATTCCCAGGTATACATACGATGAGGTCATGGAGCGGTACGGCTCTGACAGGCCGGACATCAGGTACGGGATGGAGATCAAGAAACTCGACGGACTCGCAGAATGCGGTTCGAAGGATTTCATCACCGACGGTTTAAAGGGCGGGAAGCACCTGTATGGTATCGTCGTGCCTCTCACAGAAGCTATCACGAGAAAGGTGCTCGAAACCTTCGGGGAGCGGGCCAAAAAGGGCGGACTCTCTCTTTTCTCGTGGCTCAAGAACGACAAAGGCACGATATCAGGGCCTCTCGGAAAGCTCTTTTCCGAGGATATATCTGTTGTGATCGGGAATACGGGAGATGATGTTTCTTCACAGGAGAGCTACGTCCTCCTCCTTGCAATGGGAGAGAGAGTACCAACACTGACGTTCATGGGAACGGCGCGGCGCGAGCTTTTTGCAGCGCTCGATATAAAGCCCGATAAAAAGCTTGCGTTCCTGTGGGTCACGGATTTTCCTCTGTTCGAGTGGAGCGATGAGGAGGGCCGATATATCTCAGTGCATCACCCGTTTACATCGCCTGCGGATGAAGATATCGAGAGAGTGAAGAAAAACCCTCTTGCCGCCCGGTCGAGGAGTTATGATTTCGTACTCAACGGGATCGAACTCGGCGGCGGGAGCATAAGGATCCACAAAAGCAAGCTCCAGAGGGAGATTTTCTCAATCCTGGGCCTTCCTCAAAAGGAGTGGGAGCAAAAGTTCGGGTTTCTGCTCAACGCGCTCGATTACGGAGCTCCGCCTCACGGTGGTATAGCGTTCGGCCTCGACCGTATCGTCATGATGCTGCAGGGAAAAGATTCCATTCGAGACGTGATACCCTTCCCAAAGACTACGAGCGGAATCTGCCCGCTTACAGGAGCACCGGACGAAGTCGGCACGAGACAGCTTGAAGACCTCGGGATCAGGGCCGATAAGGTCAAGGAGTGAAAAATACTGGACTTTTCTTATTATAAAATATAAAATAAATTCTGGTAGGCCGCCAGCAATGCTAACGTATAGTGCGTGGGGCGGCCTTAAAGAGTGAGAATCAGAGGTTATGGAAGACACAGAATCGCTGCAATCGATTGAATCGAAGGTAGAGCTGCCTGACAGGCGGTCTCAGGAGCTCTTCTATGCAAACAGCGACAGAATCATTCACGAAGTCGAGAGGGAGACAGAACTCTATATAGCAGGAAGGGAATCACAGCTCACCCTGAGGGGAGACGAGAAGAGCGTCAGGGAGGGCGAGCGGATAATAGAAAACATCATCTCCCTTTCACGGAACAAGAAGCACGTTTCACAGAAAGACATCCAATATATCATCAGCAAGGTCAAAACCAACATCCAGTTCAACATCGGGGACCTCCAGAACAAGACCATATCCCTTTCCCCGAACGGAAAAGCAATCGCCCCGAAGTCCAACGGGCAGGCAACCTACTTCGACGCAATAAACCAGAACGACGTGATATTTGCGATTGGACCTGCAGGTACGGGAAAGACCTACATAGCAATGGCATTCGCCCTCCACTGGTTGCTGTCCGAAAATATCTCCAGGATCATCCTCACGCGTCCGGTCGTGGAGGCGGGCGAGAGCCTCGGCTACCTCCCGGGAGATCTGGAGCAGAAGGTGAACCCCTACCTTCGTCCGCTCTACGATGCGATCTACGACATGATTCCGTACGAGACCTTCAGGAGATACGTGGAGAAGGGCGCCATAGAGGTTGCTCCTCTGGCCTACATGAGAGGGAGGACGCTCCATGACGCCTTCATTATTCTGGACGAGGCCCAGAACACGACTCGCGGCCAGATGCTCATGTTTCTCACAAGACTGGGCCACAACTCCAAGACAGTAGTGACGGGCGATATCACCCAGACAGACCTCCCTAAAACGAAAGTATCGGGCCTGATAGCCGCGAGCAAGATCCTGAAGGCCATAGACCGCATCTCCATGATCTACCTTGGACCGGAAGACGTGGTGCGTCACCCTCTTGTCGAGAAAATCATCAAGGCCTTCGCGAGAAGCGAGCAGGAAAGATGACAATGATAAAAGTAAAGCTCTGGGGAAACAAGACAGGTATCATATTCTACATCGTCGTCGCCGTACTGTTTGCCATGCTCCTCTGGCTTATCGCCAAACCGTATTTCGGTGTGCGCTATGACTATACCCTCGGCAGCATATCCTCAGAGGACATCATCAGCCCGAAGGACATCACCTATGTGAATGTGAAGGAGACCGAGAAGCGCATCGAAGAGGTCAAGAGCAGGGTCCCTGTAATATTCGACCTCAGGATGGCCTCCATAGATGATGCTCTCAGGAAGATAGACCTGTATTACGATCTCATCGAAAGCGTGAATGTCTCTGTCCCGGGTGAAAAGGAGAAGATCGACGAAATATTCAGGAACGGATACACCGAATTCTCCGAGAGGATACTCGCCGACACCTTTCAGAATTTTGAGACGCTGCAGTACAGGGAACGCGTAAAGCTCGCCGTTGAAGAGGTTCTAAACGTCGGCCTGAGCAACTACAAGAGAGATGATCTCATGCAGTTCGAGAAAAACGGCCTCATATTGAAGAAGATCCAGGCGACTGAGATTACGCAGCAGAAGATGGAAGCGGACGAAGTGCTCGCTGCGGACGAAGTCGAAGAAGTGCTTCAGCACCACTTCGCAGAGAACTACAAGGATATTAAAAGGGCAACTGCTGGTCTTCTCATAGAACAGGCGCAGATCTTTATCGAGCCGAACTTGTTCTATAACGAGGAGGAGAGCAATCTCCATATCATCGACCAGGTACGAAAGGTGGAGCCGATTTTCAACACCATAAAGAAGGGAGCTATCGTCATAAGAAGGGGAGAGGAGATCGATGAGACGAACCTGCCGAAGCTGCAGGCAATAACCACGTACACGAGTAAGTTCAATCTCAATGCGATCGTGGGGATCGGTATACTCCTGCTTCTTTTACTGTACATTTCGGTAATACTCTTCATGGGAGAGGAGACGAGGGTTGACCTGAAGACCTACATCGTTCTCGCCGGTTTTACCCTGTTCACCATCGCCTACGCTTATCTCATCACCCTGATAAAATCGAGGCCGTACTACCTCACTTTCGGTGCCCTTGTTCCGGTCGCTGGAATTGTCATGACTGCGGAAGTGCTCTTCAAGCGCAAGTTTTCTTTCACCCTCGCTATGACGATACCGATCTTTCTGCTTCTGATATCGGGGAACGATCCGTACACCTTTCTCTTCAGCATGGGGTCCGGGATATTTGCGATCTATGCGGTGCGTTACGCGGAGAGAAGAAACGACCTCCTGAAGGCGAGTATCATTATCATACTGGCAAATGAGATGCTGCTTACGGCCATCGGCCTCTTGAACGAGCTCTCATCAGGGGAGCTTTTGACGCTCCTTATATGGGGGGCTGGCAACGGGATCGTCTCGGTGATCCTTTCACTCGGTGTGATACCATTTTTCGAGGTTATACTCAACCTCCCGACGAACTTCAGGCTGCTCGAGCTCTCCGACCTCAATACGCCAATCCTGAAAAAGATGCAGATAGAAGCCCCCGGGACCTACAATCACAGCCTCAACGTGGCGAACCTGGCTGAACAGGCCGCCCGGGCGATCAGGGCGAACCCGCTTCTCGTGAGGGTCGCCGCCCTGTACCATGATATAGGCAAGGTCCCGAACGCCGAGTACTTCATCGAGAACAACGCGGGAAAGAGCAAGCACGAGTTCATAAAGCCGTCTCTTTCGAATTCCATACTTAAGGCCCACGTGAAGATGGGGGTCGAAATGGCGAAGCAGTTTAAGCTCCCCCAGGAGGTCACCGATATCATCGCCCAGCACCACGGCACCTCTCTCATGAAATACTTCTACCATCAGGCGCTGAAACATATGAGCGGGGCGGAGGTCGATCAGCAGGATTACAAGTATCAGGGACCGAAACCGCAGACCCGTGAGGCTGCGATCGTAATGCTTGCGGATGCCGTGGAGGCTGCGTCGAGGCTGCTGAAAAAACCGTCGGCAAAGCGCATAGAGGAGCTGGTAACCGAAATTGTGGAGAGCAAGTTCCGGGAACGGGAGCTCAACGAGAGCGCCCTTACGCTGCGTGGGCTTATTAAGATATCGATTGCGTTCAGGAGATACCTCACCGGTGTTTTTCATACGAGGATAGAGTATCCGGACGACAAGCAGATAGATGAGCTGAAAGAGGATCATAGATAAGTTGTCCTTTAGGGTTAATGTAAAAGAGGAAAACAGGAAGCTTCCGATATCAAGAGGGAAGCTTGAAGCCATATCCCTATACGCTTTTTCTGTAACGGGTAAAGAAGAAGGTGAAATATCTCTCGTCGTGTGTGACGACCCGTTTATGACAGATCTCAATGAGAGATACACGCAGAACAATGGCCCAACCGATGTGCTGGCCTTCCCGATGAGGGAGGGGGAAATGCTTCCGCAACAGGGCTCTGAGGTCGGCGATATAGTCATATCGATCGACACTGCAGAGCGCCAGTCGAAGGAGCTCGGTACTGATCTAAAGCAGGAGGTTACTGTTCTCTTTGTTCACGGGCTTCTTCACCTTCTTGGATACGATCACAGGACAAAAGACGAGCGGATGGAGATGGACGAAATCACGAACAAGATCGTTACGGGGGTATAAAAAACTCGATGAAGTTCAGGCTATTCAGGAAGAATTCAAGCAAGATCGAAGAGATGATCGGCGGGGACAATCCCGAAATCGAGAAGGAAGAGCGCGAAATGATACGGGGGGTGTTCGGGCTGGGAGAGACCCCGGTCAGGGCGATAATGATCCCCAGGACGGATGTGGTCGCCATATCTGTGCAGGAGTCTTTCGATGAAATCGTCAAGGTAGTCATAAAGAGCGGTCACTCCAGAATTCCGGTGTATGAAGATACGATAGACAACGTTATCGGATTCCTCCACGCCAAGGACCTTCTGCCGCACCTGGCGAAAGGAACGAATAACATAGATATCAGGAAACTTCTGAGACCGGTGATATTCATTCCGGAGGGGAAGCTGGTAGCCGAGCTTTTAAAGGAGTTTCTGAAGCGAAGGATGCACCTGGCCGTTGTAGTCGACGAGTACGGCGGTATGGCCGGCATAGTCTGTCTGGAGAATATTATAGAGGAGATCGTTGGCGAGATCCAGGACGAGTACGACCATGAAGAGGAGGAGATCACGCAGATCTCTCCCGATGTGTACATCTGTGATTCAATGACCCTCATCTCCGACCTGAACGAAGCTCTTCACGTCAATCTGTCCTCGGAGGGTCCGGACACCGTCGGCGGTTACGTGTTCAACCTGTTCGGCAAGATACCGAGAGAGAACGAGAAGATCACCAGCGATGACATAGAGTTCAAGATAGAGAACATGGATGGACGCAGGATCAAAAAGGTACGGGTGAGTCTCAGAGGACGTGAAGATGTGAACAAAGAAGGCAAACCAAACGGGCGACAGTAGACTAACTTGGAATCCAGGCTTACCAAAACAGACGGCATCGTGCTCTCCTCGGCCAGCTTCGGAGAGGGGCACAAGATAGTTCGTCTCCTCACAGACCGCCTTGGAAAGATCGAGGCGAGCGCTTTCGGAGTACGGAAGACAAAAAGCAAGTTCGGGAGCAAGCTTGAGCCGTTTTCCCACATAAGACTCCTCCTATACAGAAAATCAGAGTCGACCCTTTATACGATTCGCGATGCCGACGCGCTCTTCCATAACGACGGCATCCGTGAGGACCTGCACAAGTTTCTCGTGGGAAGCGCCGTTATCGAGCCGGTCGTGCGGTTCGTTGAAGCTGAGAGCGAGGAACGCGGGCTTTACGACCTGGTGGCCTGGTGTCTCCGAGTTTTGAACGAGATACCGGAGCAGAAAGCAATCTACCTCCTCTGCATGTACGAGATCAAGTTTCTCTCTGAGATGGGGTACCGCCAGCAGACAAGCACATGCACGATGTGCGGATCCCAGCTTTCGCCGGACGAGACCTACGCCGATTCTCGAAGAGGGTTTCCCCTATGCTCCTCGTGCAGGACGACGCTTTCCGTAAGGGTCGACCCTCCGGCCCTGAAGTTCGTGGGGTGGGCCCAGGAGAATCCGTTTGCCAGGGCTTATAAGGTAACCATGAAGGATGAAACCCTGAGGAATGTGAGGGTGCTTATCGAGCAGCTCTATCAGAATCTGTTTCATCGGGGAATGGCGAGCTGGAAACAGCTCGAGGACACAGGAAAGGTGCAATGACAGACGCTAGAATTGTGAACATAGGCGGTGAAATCGTAAGAGGCGAAATTCTGAACTCGAACGCCCAGTATATTGCTGATGCGCTCACGAGAAGAGGGCTGCCGGTCCAGGCAATCGTCACTCTGCCGGACGACTACGACCGTGCAGTTTTATCGATCGTCGAAGTAGCGGCAAAACCGGGGATCATCATCATCACCGGAGGTCTCGGTGGTACGGGTGACGATCTGACGAGAAAGATTGTCTGTGAGGTGCTGAAACGGGAGCTTATTATAGACGAGAGAGGTAAAAAAGAGCTCGAAAGGTGGTACAGGGATAAGGGGAAAAGCTTTGTGAAGGCTGATCTCATGCAGGCTTCCTGCCCGAAAGGAGCGGTGCTTCTCGAAAACCGGAACGGCATTGCATACGGATTCAGGATAGAGGACAGCGGCAGGATGATATTCTGCCTTCCTGGCGTGCCGAAGG
>DATKZJ010000057.1:0-14860 GCA_035527995.1 Spirochaetota bacterium
ACCTCCTTATCCTTGAAGAAGGGGCCGTCACATACCGCGCAGTACGATACTCCCCTTCCGATGAACTGCTGCTCACCGTCGACGTGCAGTTTTTTCGGTTGAGATCCTGTCGCAACCACAATCGCTATTGTTTCGTACGAGTCCACATCCGTGGTAACCCTGTAGTGCCCGCCCCTAGGCGAGCCCTGCTTCTCGATGTTCTTTACCTCTTCATACCTTATTTCAACGCCGAACTTCTTTGCGTGTTCCTCGAACTTTTCCATAAGCTCGGGACCGCTTATCGAGGGAAACCCCGGGTAGTTTTCAACGTCCTGGGTGAGGATTATCTGCCCACCAACCCCCATCTTCTCAAAGACAACAACATTCATCCCCGCCCTCTCGCCGTATATCGCTGCAGTAAGCCCCGCAGCACCGGCGCCGATTACCACTACGTCGTACATGATCCGCTCCTTGGGATATGGTATGAAAAATATAACATGATTGAATTATACTGAAAAGTTGTTTATAGGGCCGGTCAGAACAGCTCGTCGGAGGAGTGCTGCGTCCAGCGCGCGTTCCACTCGGTATCGTCCTCATTCTCATCGCAGACCCTCTTGAGGTCTTCGGCCGTTTTTACGAGGTACCACTCAGGAAGCAGAAAAAGAGGTATGAGGAGTTCCTCGATTCTTCTGATGACCTCGTTTTTATTCCCCCCGTCGCTGAAGCAGAGCTCCGGCAGGACCGTTGAAGAAGCGGCAGAATCGAACACAGATCTCGTGATTCCGATGAGGTAGAATCCGCCGTTGATGAGAGGGCCGAGTACAATGCCCCCCGCATCTCTCAGTCCGGAAAGAGCGTCCTCGATGTAACCTGTAGGCAGATTTGGCATGCTGTGGGAGAGTACAATCACCGATTCGTACCCCTTCTCGAATGCCTCAGTAAGGCTCTTCTTTATTCGTTCGCTCTCAGTAGCTCCCTCGGGCCGGAAGAGCAGGAATCCTGCACGCCGATACGGCTCGTATGGAATGATAACTTCCTCGGCTGTGACGGAGAGCCCGACATCGACTGTCCTGCGTGCACCCTGAACCTTTGTTATCAGTATAGGGAGGTCGCGGTTAAGATTGCTGCAGAGAGAGTGGAGGGTTTTCCGGTCAAACTGCTGATGCTGGTCCGGACGATCTGTTAAAAATCCAACTATAAGCTCTCTGTTCATCCAGCTCTCTACAATCCCTCTATTACTACATATCGTAATACTATTTGCAAAACCAAGTTAAACTAATACATTATTTGCGTGAAGAGTACGAAAATATTATAATTTAATCTAAAGGAGATCCTGTTTAAATACAGGTTCTTTTGTACTCTCCCGGATTCAGGAAAAACCATGGAAGACCTGGAAGACGAGCACCGTTATCGTCGAATAATCGCTGTAGGCGACCTGCACGGATACTACGAACCCCTCAAGAAACTTCTCGAGCTGATAGACCCGGGTAAGGATGACCTTCTCGTATTCATAGGTGACTATGTAGACAGGGGGCCGCAGTCCTACGAGATCGTACAGGCTCTCATCGAGCTTCAATCCTCCTATGAAAATCTTGTTTTTTTAAAGGGAAACCATGAGGATATGATGCTCGGCTCGCTCGGGTATCCGGCCGGTGTGAGCGACCTCAATACCTGGCTTTACAACGGCGGAGGAGTGACCCTCAAGAGCTACGGAATGGAACCCGACGGTTTCAAGCATATAGGCGGCATCTCGCATGACGATAATCCAGGAAGAGATCTTCTTTCCTATATACCCGATCACCATCTCGATTTTTTATTGAGCCTTTCGCTCATGTATGAGACAGATCGATTCTTCTTCTGTCATGCAGGAGTAGCCCCCCAGACCTCAATACGCCAGGGAAAAAACAACCAGTTCGATCTTTTGTGGATGAGAGATCATATATTCGCTGATGAGCTATGTTGGGAGAAAACAGTTGTCTGCGGCCACACGCCCCTGCCCGAAGTTCTGTTGAGGGACCGGCTCATATGTGTAGATACGGGACTGTTCTGCTACGGAAAGCTCTCGGCAGTTGACGTGCTTTCTAGGGAGATTTTCTCAGTGACGAGATAGCAGGAGAGAGCCTTGGCGAGAGGCCTTACGGGCTGATCCTCGAACGGTCCCTCGGAAAGATCGATCCCTCCCTTACATTCGAAAGGCCGAGAATCTGACATGTAAGCCTTTCCAGGCCGATCGCGAGACCGCCGTGGGGGGGCATCCCGTAAGCAAACGACTCAATGTAGTAGTCAAAATCTTCGGGCTCGAGGCCTCTCTCACGGAAGGCCTCAACGAGCATATCGTACTCGTGGATCCTCTGACCGCCGGTGGTAATCTCAAGCCCCCTGAACAGGAGGTCGAAGCTGCGCGTGAACTCCGGGTCATCCTCATTCGGCATCGTATACACAGGCCGTTTCGAGCGCGGATAATCGGTGAGGAATATGAAGTCGCTCTCATATTCTTTCTTCGCCCATTCGCAGATAAGTTTCTCACCGACCGGGTCGAGGTCGAGAGTCTTCATCTTTCTTCCGTACTCCTTTTCGAGTATCCCGCACGCGTCCTTCAGGGGCACTCTTGGAATCTTTTTCGGCGTTTCGAGTGTCGTGCCGTATTCCTCGAGGATGTGACCCGAATCCTTTGTTATCCTTTCTATGAGACGGAAGAGGAAATCCTCCTCGGTGTCCATCACATCGTGCTCGTTTTGTATGAAGCCCATCTCGTAGTCGAGGCTGACATACTCGTTAAGGTGCCGGGAGGTGTTGTGGATCTCTGCGCGGTACACGTGTCCTACTTCGAACACCCTCTCGTATCCTGCGCCCACGAGCATCTGTTTATAGAACTGCGGTGACTGTGCGAGGTAAGCGGGCTTATCGAAATAGTCGACGCTGAATAGCTGAGTTCCTCCTTCAGTACCAGAGGCGATGATCTTCGGTGTAGTGACCTCGGTAAACCCGTGATCCCTGAAGTATGTATGGAATGCATCGATGATATCCGCCTGGAGTCTGAAGATGAGATTGCGCTTGGGGTTTCGGAGAGAGAGGACCCTGTTGTTGAGGATCGTCTCGAGCTCGAGCTTCTGGTACACCGCCTTTTCGTTGACCAGAATAGGGAGCTTCTTTTGGGGTCTCGAGAGCACGGATATCCCTTCGAGCTTAATCTCGACCCCTGTCTTCGCCCTCTCGTCCTCTATCACTTCGCCGGTTATGAGAACTACGGTTTCATTCCTGATACCGTAGTCCGCGATATCCTTTCCCGAAGCGGTGACCTGCGCTATGCCGCTGCGGTCCCTTACCAGAAGGAAACAGAGGGTCCCCTGTTTTCTTGTTGAATGAATCCACCCGGCGATTCGAACGCTCTTCCCTATATATGCCGAAAGTTCTTTTATGAGTATTCTATCTTTCATGGCAAATCTAAGGCAATTTAAGACGATAACCCCTTATCGTCAAGTGATATAAGATTAATAAAAGCACATGTGCCTTGATTCCTGTTTTAAATGAGTACGATCTCATTCTTGCTATCGAAAGCTGTGGCAGGGGAGAGTCTGCTCTCTCGAAATAGCACTGGGAGTGAGGACCAACAGTCCTAACCCCCATTTCTCACAAACCAATGTAAATAGTAAGTAAGGAATAGGGGGGGTCAATCCCCGTTTCTCATGACCAACAGCAAACTGTAAGAAACGGGGGTTTTAGCGCTTTTTTCACCGTAAACATTATTTTTTACATCTGCCAAGTCATCATTTAAACCGCTTGCTATGCAATCTGATTGCATAGCAATCTATGAGAAAACCGCAGTAAACAGGGTTTGTTTTCAGGAGGATGATATGTTAAGGCGTACGATATGCCCCGGAGGAGCGGACCGATGATAACGATGGATTCATAAGGAATGACAGGTACGATATCAGCTGCCGCTATACAGAGAGGAGCATGAAGGTATTTTAGGACAATACCAGCGTCACGTTGTATCGGCCTCTTGTCCCCGCTTCTTTCAAGTCTATGATCTTTCTCCGGGTGAAACAGGATCCTGTTTTTACCGATACTGCAAATGGCAAAAAACATCTTATATACAACTATAAGACCTCACCGTAGTCAAAGGTGGAGCTTTTGTCTCTTCTTCGATGAAGATTTTCAGTAGCAGTTTTTCTGTAGAAGGTAATCCGCTCTCATTCCGGGAATCCGGGCCAGCGGACAGATGACAGGCTGTTTTTCTTTAAACGGCCAGGGTTTTAGGGGAGACAGGAGGCCCGCTTGGTGGATACACCCGGGTCACAGAAGAGCTAATCCCCATTTCTCACTGTACGCTTAGCTGTGCTATTATGCAATTTGTGAGAAAACCGCACTAATTAGTTGAGAGTGAAATAGTTACATGAAACCAAATTATTCATCAATGTCTTTTCTTGTTGAACATACTAATCATTCACCAACAACTAATTAGTCGCTGGCGAATAATTACCGATTCAACAACATTGCTTTATAAACCAGCTCACGAATTGGTTCCTGATAATAATTAGATTTTTTCGTTGATACAGCAATTTTATTAAATATTATAAAATTAAAATATAAGAAATAAATGAACCAATTCTGTAGTTGATGCTTCTGTCATCAACTACTAATTAGTCGAGAGTGAAATAGATACATGATGAACTAATTAGGCTGTGTCCTGTAAAGGTACGGAGTGAGCGCGAGAGCGTTGTAGGAAGATGCCCTCGGAATGACGTTCCCGAACCCCTTCCTGAACCCGTATATCTCGGCCGGTACTACGATCGGTATAACAGGCCGCTCCCTTCTCACGATATCCTGGTATTCGAAGTAAAATGCTTTTGCCTCTTCGAAAATCCACGTTGTCCTTCCGAGCGCGAAGAGCTCGTCGATCCTCCCCTCCCATTCGGAGAGTGGGCTTTCCTGGTAGGGGGCCCACAGATGGAGGGGGCCCTTCGATTCCCACACCCATGAGGCGTCGTTCGGTTCCACGGTCCCCTCGATGCCGATGATCACTGCTTCCCATTCGAACGTGTCGAGGAGCTTTGTAACGACGAGATCGTAGTCTGTGGGTTTTAGCTCGACTGCGATGCCTGCCTCATTTAAGATTTCTGTGATGATATGGGCCATCCTCATTCTGAGGGGGTTGTCGCTGTTTGTGTAGAGTGAAAATTGAAAACTCTTTTCCGGCGAGAGTTCGAGTATTCCATCTCCGTCCCTGTCAGCAAGCCCGAGCCCGGCAAGTATCTCAATAGCCTTCTTGGGGTCATACTGTACGGTATAGCCTTCCTTGTAGTATGGCGAGACATCCCGGACCGGGGAACCGTGAGAGAAGGCATACCCGCGGTACACCTCTCTTATTATACGCTCGTGGTCGATAAGGAGGGAGATGGCTTCTCTGAACCTCCTGTCACCGAAGAGTTCGAGTTTTTCTCCGCTCAGGGCGACTGGATTCTGATTGAAGACGAGGAAGTGGTCGCTCCCCATGGTATTTCCGGCACAGTAGAGTTCGTAATTTCCCTCAGCTTTGCTTTGCAGAAGAGACTCTATATCCCCGCTCAGGATGTCACCGGAGCTTATTTCGAAGAAATCAATTTCACCGATCTGAAACTTCAGCCTCTTCGTCTCATCGTCCACCCCTAAGAGCTGTACAACCTCATCGAGGAACGGCATTCCCTCCATGTATGAGGAGCCCTCCCTCTCACCGTAGTACGGATTACGCGAGAGCCTGATAAGCTCCCCCTTTCTGTATTCCTCGAGAATGTAGGGCCCTGTTCCGATTACGTCTTGAAGATCGGATTCCGTGTTTCCCCAGCTCCTGTTGAAAGCTTCCACATCTCCCTCCTTCATGAGAGGTGAGAGAATGTGAGCGGGAAGGATCTCGAGTTTGGTGAGTGCGTAGAGAAAAGGGCGGTACGGAACCGGGAGATCGATCTGGACCAGAAGATCATCCTTCTTTTGAATGGAGATGAGCTTGTCCCTGACCTTCAAAAGATCGGTCTTCTTTGAGTCGACATCCGGGTTCATGTAAATCTCTTCAAACGTGAAGACAACGTCGTCTGCGGTACATGGGTGACCGTCCGAGAACCGTACGTTTTCATTAAGCAAAAGGAGCACGGAGTGCCCGTTGTTTATGATGCTGTACTCCTTTGCGATACCTCCCTGGATCTCGCCGGTAACCGGGTGGGTTGTGAGAAGTGGTTCGAATATGAGCTTCAGGGTTGAGTAAACGGGTTTTGACCTCGTGATGACGACATTGAAAGTGTCGAGCTCCGGAATATCGGCCCTGATTATGGTGCCGCCCCTTTTTCCTGTCTTCAGTCTTTCTTTTGAGGTGTCTATGACCCCCTTAAAAACCTCTTTCGGCTGCGGGATCATGGGGCTCTTCTTCGCCTTGCACCCGGTGAGGGTGAAAATGAGAAGAAGCGTTCCTGCGAGAACTGTTACGGGTAGTCTGAGCCTCATAAAATTTCCTTTTAAAACCTCAAAAAACTATTAAATTTGCAAGGGATTGTCAAGGTCTACAGGAGCTTGACAATCCGCACAGTCATAAGTCTATAAGGGCTTGGTTGTCTGAGTTGTCAAAGGTCTACAGGAGCTTGACAATCCGCACAGTCATAAGCCTATAAGGGCTTGGTTGTCACAGTTGTCAAAGGTCTAATGTGGACAAGCCACATTCTTGATTAAAATATTTTTTTGCCAAAAAGGCCAGAAAATCAGTATTAAGGTACTAAGGGAGATCGCTGATTTCACCCGTTGATGTAATGGAAATTTGGAAATATGTGTTGCGTGGTGCTATAATTTATTGATGTCCTGCATAGTGCAGGTTGAAAAAGATATGAACTATTCCAGCTCTTCTGGTATGTGCCGTAAATGAGACGTATACTATATTTACTCCCTCTCATCGTACTATCTGTTCTTCTCGTCCAGCCCCTCCTGGCTGCTGAGGTTTCGGAAAAACAGGATATCGCGATCTTCGGTCTCACCAGTTATTCCCACGACATCTCTGAAGACATACTCGGTTTCACCGATTCATCTATAGGCCACGTATTCGTGAATCTGAAGAGATTCAATGTGCTCGGCTACGGAGAATATCGTCTCGATTCGGGGGATATCGACAGATTCATCGAGAGAATCAGGGAGATACGGTCAGAAAAGGCAAAAGAGGCCGGGGTGTATGATGAAAAGTTCGGGACAGTGGTGATACGAGGGGAAGATTTCGACCGTATCGTCAACTCTTTCCTCGTGGTAATCCCCTCTCTTTCGAGGTACGATGTGCAGGTGCGCTACAGGATGGTGAAGAGGGGTTTCTTCGTCTACCAGATAAAGAGCTACGAAGTGACGGCAGTAATAGACGTCAGCTTTGTCAATGTGAGAGAGGGAACGCGGGAGGAATCGATACGCATAACCGGAAGCAGCACCGATGCCTCGCCAAACCGGGCGGGTACGATGGCGGTAGAGAGCGCCGTGGCGATGCTGTCCCACCGGATACGGCAGATCGATGCATTCAAGATAAAATCGGGAGTGATCCAGAGAAAGGGAGACACGGTGTTTTTCGAGCTCGGCTCCGACATCGGCGTGAATCCCGGTGACGAATATGAGGTGATGACGCAGCAGCAGATCGGGAAGACAGGGCGTACGGCCTTTCTCCCCACCGGGCTCGTAAGGGTAAGGAAGGCCTATCCCGACGTATCGGAAGCCAGGATCGTGATCGAGGATGCGCGGATAACAGAGGGCGACCAGCTGTTCGAGATCGCGAAGCTCGGGATCGAAGGCTCTCTCTACGTCGGGCTCATGAAGGTCAGTATTCCCGATATGTACTACGATATCGTAGTACAGGAGGATGGCGGCACTGACAGCTTCGCCATGAGCCTGAACCAGCAGTCCGTCGAGTATGCCGTCGATGCAGGGCTCAGGGTGACGAAGAGCCTCGGCTACACGTTCAAAGGAGTCCTCGATGCAACCGCCATAATGAACCTCCCGCTCTTGGGTCTTTTAGGGGAGATCGGTGTGGCAGGATCGATCCACTCCAGGCGGTTCAGCTTCGAGCTCCTCGCTGGCGGGGGTGTACTGTACATGACGACCTTTCAGAAGGGTCTGTACAAGTGGTCGCCGTTCAAACCTATCTTCATAGAGGGAACATTGATAGACCCCGATAACAGCCCTATGATGTCGATCTACGGTCTCGCTATTGGATTAAAAGGGGGGGTGGGGGTGTCCTACCTCATCGATCCCAACATCTCGATCCGTGCGGGTTTCAACTACAGACTCTATACACCAATCAGAAACTGGAATATCCTCATAGAGGAAACCGGAGGGGGGATGCAGTCGGTAACAATCGACAGCGAGAGCCCGAACGTAGTGCAGTCTCCGGAGAGCCAGGGTATGAAGCAGGTGGATATCTCAGGGTACGAGATCAACCTCTCATTCAACGTCAGGTTTTAGCTCCCCTTTCAGGTACAGGATTACCCCACGAAGGAGTCCCCTGTCGGCGTACTTCAGTGAGTTTATCACGAGCCAGGAGTAGGGGTCTTTGTCGTACCAGCGTCGCTTCGTGGTGAGAGGAAACTCCAGAACCCACCGGTCCATCAGTTCAGGGTCGTGCTCCATGATGAGCTCTTTCATTCCTCCGATGACCTTCTCCAGCTCGGAGATCTGAGAAACCTTCAGGACATCCAGCAGCTGTTTAAGCTCAGGATGTTTGTCGTACCAGCGGCCGTTCGGTTTTTTCATCCCCCTTTTTCCTCGCTTTCATTTTAAAGCACTCGTCTATTTGAGCAACAATAATTTCATTTTAAAGGATTAATTAAATAATATAATAATAACTATTATTGTAAAGGTAAAATTCCTTGCATTATGAACCTTTTGGGAAGATAATCAAAGAGGGAGCTCTTTTTTTCCGGCGGTGCGGAGCGGGCTATGATATTAAAAAGGATGTTAGGTCAGATCCTTACAGATCTCGGTTTTATCACCGGGGACCAGCTTACCGAAGCCGTGCAGGTGCAGAAGAGGCTGGTCGAGGACAGCACGCTCCCTGAGCGGCTCATGCGGGACAGACTCGTATCTGAAGCGAGGATAGCGAGCTATGCAGATACGGTTCCCCTCATCGGGCAGATAATGACGGATATGAAATTCGTCACACCCGAACAGCTCCAGAGTGCGCTGAAGGAGCAGAATAAGCTCGAGCAGCTGTACTGTTCTCTTGACGCAGACAAGCTCGGAGCAGCGATCGAGATCGGGTACCTCGTCAATTCGACCCTCAACCTCTCTGAGGTGCTCGGTTTCATCATGCGTTACGTCAACAGGATTACGGGATCGGTAGCGAGCACCCTCATGCTGCAGGACAAAGTGACCGGAGAGCTCGTTTTCAGCGTGCCTACCGGGCCGAAGGCTGAAGAGCTGACCGACATCCGAATCCCAAGGGGAAAAGGAATCGCCGGGTGGGTGGCGGAGAACGAGCAGTACGTCCTCGTTCCTGACGTGAAGAGTGATCCGAGGTTCTACGCGGAGATCGACAGGATAAGCGGGTTCGAGACGAAATCCGTTCTGTGTGTTCCTCTCAAGGCAAAGACGAAGCTCATCGGGGTCCTCGAGGTCATCAATAAAAAGGACGGGAGCTCCTTTACAGACCGTGATGCCATTCTGCTTGGGATATTTGCGCACCAGGCTGCGATGGCGATCGAGAACGCGAGATTGTACAATGAGCTCAAGGATCAGATGAATGAGATAATGGAGAGCGCGGCGGAGAGACGACGTGCTGAGGATGAGCTCAGAAAGAGCGAGCACAGATTCAGGGACCTCTTCGAGAACTCACCGGATGCGATCTTTGTCGAGGACCTGGAAGGGAAGGTACTCGATGTAAATCCTGCCGCGTGCAGGCTCCACGGCACTTCGCGCGAAGAGCTCATCGGCGAGGATGTATACAAACTGATACCTCCCGAGCGGAGGAAGAGGGCGGAGGTTGATTTCTCGAAGCTCGTTAACAGCGAGTACGACGTGCTCGAGAGCTACAGCCTGACAAAGGATGTGCGTTCAGTACCGGTTGAGATCCGTGCGAGACGGATCGAGTATTCGGGTAAGCCGGCCCTACTCCTCATGGTACGGGACATAACCGTGAGAAAGAGGGCTGAGCAGGAGATACTCCAGGCAAGCAAGCTGGAATCAATAGGGATCCTCGCTGGAGGGATTGCGCACGATTTCAACAACCTTCTCACCGTTATCCTCGGGAACATCTCGCTTCTCATGATGAACCTGAAAAAACAGGACCAGCTCTACGCGTGGGTCGTAGAAGTTGAAAAGGCGACCCTGCGGGCAAGGGACCTTACACAGCAGCTTCTTACTTTCTCGAAAGGCGGTTCTCCGGTAAAGCGTCCGAGAGCTCTTCAGGGGCTTCTGGAGGAGTCAGCACACTTCGCACTCAGCGGCTCCAACGTGAGCCCGAGGTTTGAGATCCCAAAAGACACCTGGACCGTTGAAATCGACGAGGGTCAGATCGGACAGGTGGTCAACAACATCATTATCAATGCGGACCACGCAATGCCGGGAGGAGGAGAGGTGGAGGTGGTGTGCGAGAATGTGGTTGTGGGTGATAAGGAAATCCCTCCCCTCATTTCTGGACGTTATGTGAAGGTGACCGTCAGAGATTGGGGAATCGGGATCAGTGAGGAGCACCTGCCGAAGATTTTCGATCCCTACTTCACCACTAAATCCAAGGGTTTCGGACTTGGTCTCTCTACGGCATATTCCATCATCAAGAATCACGGCGGCCATATCACCGTGGAGTCCGAGCTCGGGAAGGGAACCTGCTTCTATATATATCTTCCCGCCCTCGATCGCGAGCCGAAAGAGGAGAGAAAAAAAAGACTCAGGGCATTCAGCACAGAAGGAAAAGCCCTTGTGATGGATGACGAAGAGGCGGTGAGAATGGTGTGCGGAGACATGCTGAAGGGCCTCGGATTTGAAGTCGATTATGCGGCGAACGGGGAAGAGGCAATAGAAAAGTACCCGAATGGCGGCTATGATCTCGTAATCATGGACCTCACTATACAGGGGGGTATGGGGGGAAAACAGGCGTTGAGCCATCTTCTGGAAATAGACCCGGAGGCGACTGTGATAGTCTCGAGCGGATACTCGAATGACCCCGTCATGGCAGACTATAAGAAGTACGGATTCAAAGGAGTGATTGTTAAGCCCTACCGTATCGACGAGCTTGCATCGACACTTATGGATGTGCTGAAAAAAAGCTGACATAGAGTGCTTTATGGTACGGTTATATCCTGGGGGTAACATGATGGATAAAAAATCATCCTCTTGTTTATAGGTAAAAAAACCCTTCAGGTTTCAAAAGGAGCCTGGATGATTGGCGGAGATATCCCTCGTGGTGTGCAAGACACTCGCACCTTCATTTCTCAAAAGTCACCGTAAGTTTTAGCGGTTATCCCGCTGTATATTCATATAAAATAGTATCGGATCTTCATATCGCTCATACATCATACGATTTGTGAAAAAACCGTGCTAAAGAGGAATTGATTTTAAGTGAAAATGTGCTATTTTTAGCCTAGAGAAGTCCTTTGATGGATGTTGCCGTTTTTGATATATACTGAAGCACGAGAAGGAGGAATGAACCATGCTGAGGCGTACCATATATCTTATCCTTTTTATACCCGTAGCTGCCCTCCTACTCTACGGCTGCGCCACCACGCGGCCGAGGGTCGAGGAGAGGGAGGCGGCCGCAGAGACGACTCAAAACGGTGTCGGTAAGGCAAGAAGGTTTGAGGATGCGCGTGCCATCGCGTTCAGGGATGCGCTTCGCAAGGTCGTACTCGAGGCTGTAGGACCCGAGAGGGAGGCGCAGAACAGCGAGCGAATCAAGACATATATGTACGATATAACAGAGACATACATCGTGAGGTACGAGGTTACGGACAAGGTGAAGTCCGGGACGGACACGATAGTGTACGCGACAGTGGTCTTCGACAGGGACAAGGTCGAGGAGAGTGTGAGGACGCTCGGTATTGAGGTTGCCGAGCGCAAGGAGAAGCCGGATTATTCGGGTTCACCGTACGAGCCGCTGATTCTCGATGCCGTTGACAACCTCACCTACCTCGTCTATTTCGAACCTGAAAAGAGACGAATACAGGACGAGTATGCGAGACTCTGCGTGAATCGGGTAAACAACTACCTCGCCAACAAGGAGTACGAGTATGTTGACCTCGAGAGGATCAACGAGATCAAGCAGGAGTATTTAACCCTGTACGAGGAGACCGAAGGGGCTGTGAGCGTCATTCAGCTCATAGCGCAGGCGCTCAATGCGGACGTGTATATAGTTGTCGACGGAATAGTGGAAGGAGAGGGGAAAAAGGGCGACCTGTACTTTGCCTCAGCCTCCATAGACCTCAAGGCTTTTGAGAGCGCAACAGGGCGCGGTCTCGGTACGGAGACGGGATACTCCGGAAGGCTCGGTCTTGCGAGCGGTATGGACGCTGCGAAGCGAAAAGGGGTCGAGGTGGCTGTGGAGAAGGCGGCGGAACCGACGATAGAGCTCGCAAGAAACTACATGTACAAGGCGTTCGAAAAGGGGATACGCTACGAGGTGGTGGTGCAAGGGACCTCTGACTACACGATGGCCAGGACTTTCAGCGAGTCGGTGAGGAACACGAGCAGCTTCAGGAGCCTGAAGGAGGTCTCAGCCGCGTCAGGCCAGACCAAGTACTACGTCTACTACATGGGCAGGAAGAGCCAGCTCATCGACGAGATCCTCGACAACCTTCAGGATGAGGAGGGGTTCGAAAACCTCAATGTCCTCGTCTCCAGAGGCAACGCGGTGATCTTCGGGATAGAGGAGTAAAAACAGCATGGATCGGCGATCTGTCCTCGTTTCGGGCTTTCTGCTTCTTTTTGCTCTTTTAAGCTTCGGCTGTGCGACAACGGCTCAGAAAAAACCCGACACTCTGAAGCTCGTATACAGATCGAGCCAGGACCAGCCGTCTTGGATATCTATCATTCCCGAACAGAGAGACTACCTCTTCTTCGTGGGCACGAGCAGCGATAGTGAGAGCTTCGATTCCGGAAAACAGGATGCGGTGTCGGATGCTCTCGCACAGGTGGTTGCGGCAATAGGGATATCCGTGAGCTCCTTTCTCACCGTTGAGGAGCGGTTCTTTGCAGAGGAGTACACTGCGATAGTGTCGAGGGACCTTCTCTCCTCAGGAAGGGCCCGGCTCCAGGATGCCGAGATCATCGAAGTATATCATGAAGAGTATGAGAGAAAGAACGGATCGCACTTTTTCAGAGTATGGGTCCTCCTGAAGTATAGCAAAGAGGAGATTCGCGGAGAGCAGAAGAGGATAGACGATCTCCTCAAACTGAAGTACGGTGAGGTGCGGCGCCTCGAGGGGGAGGCGTCGGTTTATCTCGGGAAGGACAAAATCCTGGAGGCGCTGGTCACCTACCTCAATGCGGCTTTTTTATCCTTGAAGCTCGAGGACGAGGGAATATTCTTCGACCGAAACCTCCAGAAAGCGCAGGAGATCATCCTCAAGATGGAGCTTCGTAAGACCGGAGACGGTCAGTCCGGGTGGGTTGGGGAGAGCCTCCCGGAGCCTCTTTCGGTACAGGTCCTCATGCTTTCGGACAGAAAGGATGTGCCGATATCGAATGTGCCGGTGAAGTTCGTCTACAGGATCCCGAAGACAAAGGGCAGCGGTTTCAAGCTGCGCGTCGATAGAGTGACGACCGACAGTCAGGGCCGGGCGGTTCTGCCTGTGAAGACAATACACGAAGTGAACGACAGCAATACGGTCGAGGCGGTGATCGATCTCAAGCCGTTTTTCTCCGCGAGACTCGATTCCGTACCCCCACAGTATGAGGACAGGGTAAAGGCGCTCGAGGAGCTTCTCGATACGAAGAGGACGACCTTCATCTACAGATCAGACTCCCGTGCGACGAAATACCGGACCGCAGTATACTTTCTGCAGACCGACCTTGATGGGGGCCTCCTGCAGCAGCCTGTCACCGCACCCGTTCTCAACGAAGAGCTCTCGAAAAGGGGATTTTCGGTCTTCGAGCTTGTGCTGCCGCCGAGCCTTTTTGTTTCGGAGTCGGATGACGGGATTCTTGAGATTCTTTTAAGAAGCATAGGGGAAGAAACCAGAAGGATACTCGTCGGACATGTGAGGATAGTGGATTACGACAGAATATCGGGGTTCGACACTGCACGGGCGGAGTCGATCGTGAGGCTTTACGACAGGGAGAGCGATAGATATTTGGGAACGTGGCGGATCCAGAAGAGCGGAACCGGAAGCTCGAAGGCCATCGCGAGAAACAATGTCCTAAAACAGATCGGCAGGGAGTGGGGAGAGATCATCTCCTCCACGATGCCCTGACAGCTTTAAGGTTCTATCCCCACTATGGAGATCTCGAGCTCCAGCTGGTCCAGCGCCTTCTCCATGAAAACGAGCCTCTCTTGGGCTATCTCCCTGCTTTTCGGCAGGATGAGATGGTGCTCGGCCCTCCTCTTATACTCTCTTATGAGGTTGAGCACCTCATAGAGGGTCTTTGCACCTTTCCAGAAGAACGCCCCGATGGCGAGACGGGTAAGGCCGGTCATCCCGAGAGAATCGAGCATGTCGGCATCGTGGAGCATCTTTCCCTCTATCAGTGTGGGGTTTCCTTCAGGGATATGATTCAGTATCGCTTCCTTCACCAGTGCGATCTTCTCGGGCTTGAATCCAACCTCGTGCAGAACAGATTCTGCGCGCTCCGCAGACTGGAGCTGGTGCGGCTCCGAGAGAATGATGTCGTGGAGAAAGGTCGCCGCATAGAGAACCTCGTCGTCGTAGCGGTCCTCGAGCTGTTTTGCCAGGTGATAGAC
>DATKZJ010000058.1:0-6279 GCA_035527995.1 Spirochaetota bacterium
AAATGGCTCTACCTAATAACACTCTCCGTCCTCCTTGTTTCCATAGTATCGGGGTGTACCACGACAGGGTGCAGCCCGTCGTCTCTTTTCACCCCCTCGATATCGGGTGTGATCTCCGTACCGATCACAGGAGAGCAGCACTATGAATCAGGAGACAGCTTTGATGATGATTTTAATACCGACGACGAAATAATGTATGGAGATACAGCCTACGGGGTGATCGGAACATCAAGCGATGTCGATGTCTTTTGGTTTACAGGTTCATTGAACGATGAAGTCATCATCGACATCGACGCGGAAGCGTTCGGGTCAGGGCTCGATTCCGTACTTTCATTATATCATGAAAGTGATCTTCTTTTACCAATAGCGGAAAATGACGACTATCCTGATGGGTGGCCCGATGACCCTGCACATTATATCTTCGTCCTCGATTCACATATAGAAAAAACGCTGGAGTCAACCGGAATCTTTTATATAGTCGTCAGAAGCTACGGCGGGACCACCTCCGGCAGCTACCGGCTCAGGCTGTTCAACTACGATTCAGGCGGCACGTCCGCAGGGATGAAGGGCCTTTCGGCAGACGCCGAGTTCGTGCCGGATGAAATCATCGTGAAGTACAAACCGGGGTTCGACACAGAGTCCGTTAAGGGGCTCTCCTCGTCGAGCTCGTACATGCTTTCAAGGAGTAACCGGGACACACCGGGCGGCGCGCTGGAGGTCCTGAAGCTCGACGAGCTGGAGCAGGCATCGAAGTCCGTTACTGCCGTACGGGCCGGGACCCTCACGGAAGCGGCGAGACTCAATGCGCTGCCCTATGTCGAATACGCGGAACCGAACTATATCATGCGGCCGACGTCCGCCCCGAACGATACGTACTACCACCTTCAGTGGCACTATCCCCTCATCAGGCTCGACCAGGTCTGGGACCTCGTCACCGACGCGTCCGGCGTACGGGTCGCAGTGATCGATACCGGCATCGCGAGGACGAACGGCACCTCGTCGGGAGACGACCACCCGGACCTCACAGGAATCTTCGTGGACGAATACGACTTCATATCCGACAAGAACAACGCGCTCGACGGCGACGGGATCGACGATGACGCCACGGACCCGGGCGACGACCCGAACGGCGTATATTCGAGCTTCCACGGCACGCACGTGATCGGCACTATAGGCGCCCTGACGAACAACTCGATCGGGGTTGCTGGCGTCGCAGGCGGCAACAACTCAAGCGGGGTACGGATCATGCCGCTCCGTGCGCTCGGCGCGCAGGGCGGGAATGTGTACGACCTCGCACAGGCGGTGCTGTATGCGTCGCGGCTTTCGAACGTCTCAGGCCAACTGCCGTCTTCGAGGGCCGATATCATCAACATGAGCCTCGGGGCTGCGGTCGACTCGCAGACGCTTCGCAATGCAATTATCGCCGCATACAACGCCGGGGTACTGATCATCGCTTCCGCCGGAAACGAGGGAACGAGCGTTCCGTTCTACCCGGCTGCATACACGAACGTCGTCTCCGTGTCCGCGGTCGGCGCGGGGGGCGAGCTTTCACCCTATTCCAGTTTCGGCGGCACTGTGGAGATCGCAGCCCCGGGCGGGGACACGAGCACAGACCTCACCTTCGACGGGTATCCTGACGGCGTGCTCAGCACCCTGTTCGACCAGCACGTGTCCCCCTATACCCCGAACTACACCTTCTACCAGGGAACGAGCATGGCCGCGCCGCATGTGAGCGGCGTCTGCGCGCTCATGCTCGCCGCAAACGGAGACCTCCAACCGTCTGATGTCCGAAACATCCTGGCATCGACCGCAATAGATCTCGGACAGCCCGGGAAAGACATCTACTACGGGTACGGGCTCGTCAACGCCTACGCCGCGGTGAAGGCGACGCTCAGCGAGGCACAGGACCCCGTGCTGTATCCGTTTCCGAGGGCCCTGAAGCTTGACGGAACAGATCCTGTCGGCCGCCTCACCCTGAAAAACATCGGCGGGAGCGGAACGATTACGGTTAATGACATCACCGAGGCGAACGACCCAGAGGGAATGGTTCTAACGATCACTCCCGAGACAGGATTCCCGCTCTCTGTCGAAGGTACAAAGTGGGTGGATATAACCCTTTCTACTTATGCTTCCGGGGTGGAGGACGACAAAACCCACTATGCGCGGCTCGAGATAACATATGACGATCCTTCGAAGACGGAGTACGTGTATATTTTATATAACTACGATGGGATCACCAGCACATACGAGAACGAAGATGTCGGAAACATCTTTGTCGTGGCCATCGACCCCGTGACCTACAAAACGGTTGCCCAGGACGTGACGACATACAGCCAAAACTATATATATAACATAAGCGGACTTCCTCCGGGAAGCTATGTGATTGCCGCCGGAACAGACCGGGACAGCGACCTGGGCATCACCGACGCCGGGGAAGCAATCGGATTGTATCCGGTATACGGAAGCTGGATGCCCATCGATATCGGGGAGGGAACTCATCTTACAGGGATCGATTTCCAGGTGATAGACAATATCGCAGCAGCACCGGGCAGTTTGAGGTTTACCAGAAACACGGCTTTGTCAGATTAAACGGAAAAGGTCGAAACAATGCGGAAGTTTATAATACCTCTACTCTTCTTTGTTCTTCTCACAACTTTCAGCGGAAAACCGCCTCAGAAGGATTCGGTACGGTACTCGGTTTTGGAATCCGGTGACATGGCGGCCCTCGACTACAGGGAACCGACCCTGGAAATTCTTTCGGATCCGAAAGAGCTGGGGACGTTCTATAGGAGACTGCACAGCACGAGGGTCCCGAGACCGGATCCGCCTGACGTGGTCTTTTCTGACAGCCGGGTCGTTTTCCTCTCCATCGGGAAACAGAACACCGCAGGATATTCTGTAGAGCTGCTCCGTGTATATATCAAGTCAAATGTGCTTGTCATCGAGGCGATGATCTCAACTCCGCTGAAGGACAGCATGCAGGCTCAGGTGATCACGCATCCATACCTTCTCATTGCAGTTCCAAAGTCTGGGTACAGAAGAGTCGAGTTGAGAGACACGAAGAGAGAGATGCTCGCTTTTAAATCCCTTTAGTGCGGTTTTTTACGCAATCGTATGGCGGGTTGCGGCGAACAAAGCGCTATATTACGGTTTAACACAAAGAACGGGGAGTGGACCCCGCATTCCTTATTACGATAAATATATAATAAACAGTGATCGGGGCTCTCATCCACTCTTATTACAATTATATATAAATAACAGGTACTATAACTGCCATTTCTTATTACGGTTTCACATAATAAACAAGGATTGATGCTCCACTCCCTGCAGTATGAGGCTGGTCATTACGAACGGGGAGCGTTCCCCGGATTATCCGGTAATTACGGGATGCAGGAAAAATGGGGATTAGACGGGACTCATCGAATCACAGCCCGGGAAGCCTCCTCCAGTATTCCAAGGTCCGCGAGAAGGTCCAGAATTGTGTACCTTCCCCGAATGAACCTGGCATACAGCAGCGCATTAACGGCTTCGTCTCTTGTCTTGCCGAGCTCCTTGTATGAGACCGGTGCGCCGGAACTCTTCAGAGCGCGCTGTACAGGGTTTTTCTTCCTTATATACGGTTCCAGTTCCTCCCACAGAGAATCCCAGTTTTCTATGATGAATTCGATCTCCTCTTTCTTTTGCTCCCATGGGAGATACTTGGGGAAGAACTGCTGCTTTATACCTTCCGCGTACCTGCCGAACCTGGATTCTATCAGTCCCTCAGCGTCTTCCCTGTTCGGATAGTGCTTTCTCAGATCGGAACTGTTAAGCTTCTTTATGGGGAAGTTTCGGATCCACTCGTAGAGATCCAGCACGATGAGAGTCGCGACTCCCACCTGTGTTCCGTGAAAGTGCTTCGGTTTTCCCTCTTTCAGCGCTTCTAAGTCCCAGTAGTGCGACAGGAAGTGCTCCGCTCCGGAGGAGGGGGTGGAGGTCCCTATTATCGTCATCGAGAGCCCGGATCTCATGATGCCGTCAGTGAGAATACGGATCCCGTCCGCGCTTCTTCGGCCTATCTCTTCCGCGGCTTCGAGGTAGCGGTGCTCCGATTTGTCTGTAATACGGAACGGAAGCGGGCAGAAGAAGGTCCGCTTGACGAGCTGCGAAAGCTTCCAGTCGGCGTTGCATATCGACTTTGAGACGATGTCCCCGAGACCGGACTGTACCATCCGGGAGGGAGCCCTCTTCAATATGTCGATATCGGCGAATACGGCATGCGCCGGCTTCACCATCAAGGTTTTCTTGATCCCGCCATCCGTCAGGGCAGCCATGGAGGATGTATACCCGTTCATTGAAGGGGCAGTCGCCAGAAGAACGTAGGGGATATCGAGCTTGGTTGCTGCATGCTTGACGAGGTCGCATATGACACCAGAGCCGAGAGCGAGAAGATACTGGGCACTACCCGAAAGTTCGCCCGCTATGGCTTCAGAGGCTCTAATCTCGGGCGATATCAGTTTTTTGCCGTCACCCACAGGGTATACACTGAGACCGAGACCCTGGCTTTCGAGAGACGGCAGCACCTCCTTCACAACGGTCCCCTCTATCTTCCTGTCACAGACCACCACTCCCCTGCCGGAGATCCCGAACTCTTCGATCTTCGGCCCGACTCTTCTCACCGCACCTTCCTCTATTGAAAGATGCCGTATCGGCACATTGTGGGTCTCTCCGCACACACACTCGAAACAGATCCCCATCAGGGCCTCAGTTTCGGAATTCACGACTCTATCGAAGTTGGCCTGTACCTCTTTATTGTTCACGTCCTGTCTCCTCCTGGATTTTCATAAGATACTAAGAGCTGCGGCAATACTGAAGTATAATGTGTATGTTCGTCCCGGGGACAGTGCCATCGCTTTGCCTTTTTCGTTATATGCATTCGGCCCTTATATGGTCGAAGCAATCCTCTTTGCTCAAATCCGGTTTTTTTTGTACTATAACAGATGACAGGACACAATTTTTTTAGGATGGAATATTGAGGCCAATGGAAAAGTTCGAGGTATTCGATGAAAACGGAAAACAAAAGAGGGTGATCGAGACCCGTGAAACGGTACATGCCAGGGGCCTATGGCACAGGACGGTTCACATCTGGGTCTACAGGGGTACCGAGATCCTTCTCCAGCGGAGGGCGCGTACCAAGGACTCGCACCCAGGCCTCTGGGACGTGTCTGCTGCAGGCCACATAGGAGTACGAGAGCCTCCTCTCAAAGCTGCCGTGAGAGAGACGGCAGAGGAGCTCGGTATAGAAGCCGAAGAGAACGATCTTCTCTATATAGGCACAAGGCGCTGCACACTGGTGAGTCGGCAGGGCAGGTTCATCGACAGGGAGTTTACATACATCTACCTCTACTGTTTCGAAAAAAGCATGGACGACCTCGTTCCTGACCCCGAAGAGATCGAAGAGCTTCGCTTTTATGAGATTGACGGCCTGAAAAGACTGCTCGGAACAGATGAGACGAAAAAAAACTTCGTTCCCCATGAAAGGTCGTACTACATGTGGGTCCTGGGCCTTGTTGCAGACAGGATCAGCCCTCGTGGAAACCTTCGAGGGAGCCCTCCAGGCGTTTGAGAAACTCGGTCTCATCCACAACCGTGGTTCCGAGCTGCCGCGCCTTTTCGAGCTTGGAGCCCGGATTCCTTCCGGCGAGGAGATGAGTGGTTTTTCCGGTGACAGCGGAAACGACCCTCCCTCCCCTTCGCTTCACCTCCTCCATGGCGAGCTCACGAGGCTTGAAGCTCTCGAAAGTTCCGGTCACACACCAGACCTCCTCTTCGAACAGCTGGGGAAGAGATGCGCCTTGGGTTTCCTGCTCCTGCGAGAAGTTCAGTCCAGCGTTTTTAAGCTTCCTGATGAGCGCTATCACCTCGGGATCGGTAAGCTGGCCGACGATTTTTTGCTCTATCTTCGGCCCGATCCCCGCGATGCCCGTAAAGACATCGGGATCGCCCTTTTTCACCGCCTCGATAAGCAGGTCGATCGATCTGTACCCCGCCTCTATGAGAAGCTCGGTGACCTTCGGACCGATCTCCTCGAACCCGAGCGAGGCGAGCACTGTGGAATACGGCTTCTGTTTGCTCTTCTCTATACCTTCCCGTATCAGCGATACCTTTTTCTCCGCGAAGCCCTCATGGCCCAGCAGGTCGTCTGGATTAAAAGTATAGATATCCGGTATGTCGGATACGAGCCCGAGCGCCATGAGCTGCCGTATCGTCTCACCACCGAGGTTCTCTATGTCCATCTGG
>DATKZJ010000059.1:0-9791 GCA_035527995.1 Spirochaetota bacterium
GATATGGATACGGTAAACCGTGTCATCAACGAGGCGAAACAGATGGGGATCTTCTTTTTTGTAATCTCCGGGGGCGAGCCGAACTACTGGCCGCACCTCATCGAGACGCTCGAGACCCATCACGATGCGATCTTCCAGATATACACGAACGGCACCCTTATAGACGAAAAGAGGGCGGAAGAGTTCGCACGGCTCGGGAACGCGCTCCCCTGTATTTCGGTGGAGGGTTTCGAGCGGGAGACGGATGCGCGCAGAGGAAAGGGCGCGTTCAAAAAGGTATCCGATGCAATGGACCTCCTCAGGGAGAAGGGGGTCATATTCGGCTTTTCCGCAACTGCCACGAGGGAGAACAACGAGTTCATCGTGAGCGACGAATTCGTCGATTACTACATAGAAAAGGGAATCTACATAGGATGGTATTTCAACTATATCCCGATCGGCAAGCAGCCGGATATGAATCTCATGCCGACCCCCCAGCAGAGGGACTACAGGAGGAAGCGGATCATAGCGCTCAGGGATACAAAAAAGGTGGTGGTTGCTGATTTCTGGAACGACGGGATACTGACGAACGGATGTATTGCCGGCGGTTACGATTACTTCCATGTCATCTCGAACGGGGATGTCGAGCCGTGCGTGTTCTGCCACTTCGCGGCGGACAACGTGAAGGACAAGAGCCTTAAGGAGGTGCTGGAGTCGCCGTTCTTCATGGCCTTCAAGAATCGGAGACCGTACAACGAAAACCTTCTCAGGCCGTGCACGATCATCGACAACCCTCAGGTGCTCAGGGAAGCAGTGAAGGAGGGCGGTGCCCATCCGACCCATCCGGGAGCGGAGTCGATCATTACCACCCTCGCACCAGCAATAGACGAATACGCAAACGGCTACGGGGAGCTCTCTGACCGTGTGTGGGAGGAGGAGTATGAAGACAGTACCTATAAGCCGCATCTCTCTCTCATCGAGGAGCTCATGGAAACGAGGAAAGACCGCAGACTAAAGAACAGGATGAAGAAAAACCAAGCTGAGCCGGCCGTTTCCCGATAATCGTTTGCCAGTTTGATAAAAACAATGCCGTCCAAAAAGGGCGGCTTTTTTTTAAGTAGATTTGTATTTATCCGATACTAAGAACGAAGTACCTATTCGGGGAATTGCTATGATTAAGAAAAGATTCTGTACAACGATTATCATCCTGCTGTTCGTTATCGCTGTTCCGGGGGTTCTTTTTGCCGGTCCTTTCAGCCTTAATGTGATCGATACTCCAACAACGTTCATATCATACAAGGGAGACCTCCAGTTCGATTTCTCGATGTATGATAACGGGGGAATCCTCGGGAGCGCATCACTTTCTGTATCGGATTATATATTCCTCGGACTCTACTTCGATGTCGGCAAGCTCATCGGTAGCCAGGACGTACAGTTTTATCAGCCGGGAGTGCTTGCCCGTTTTCTCATCTCCGACGGGTCCGGTGCCGTTCCTCCTATCGCCATAGGATATTCCTACTTCATGCGGGGTGATGTACACCGGGTTGACGGCCAGGTCGTGAACGGGATCTATATCGTCTCATCACAGAGTTATTTCCTGTTCGGGAACGAGCAGTTCTTCTTCTTCGGTCTCCGGTACCCCGTCATACCATTGAGCTATTCTCATCCGAAGAACCTCAACCTATTTTTCTCAACGGTTCTGGAGTTCAGTCCCGAATTTTCGATCAAAGGCGAGATAGAGAACATCTACTTCACGGAGAACAGGGGCTCCGAGATTTTCTACAACCTTGGTTTCGAGCTGAATGTCGTCGACCTCGTGACCCTCGGACTGGATCTTAAATATTCGCCGAGTATCAACCGGGTGGTAAGACTGCTGAAGATAGGGTATACTACGCAGTTCTGATCATATCAGCTTTTTCCGCAAACGATAATCCATTTGAATTTCCAAGAAAGTGTATTACTATAATTACATTACTGTTTGTTGTACAGATGGGGGAATAATAAGCGCCGAAGAGGAGATGATTACTCTCACGCAAAAGACTTATTCCAAAGAGCTTGCCGGATTTCGGGTGTGCCCTCGCCGATATATTGTTGCATCATTCACCGGAAATTATGTTTACTCCTCAGCAAACAGGAGATCATGAAGGATGAAAATTATCGGAGTGCTTACCTCGGGCGGTGACAGCGCCGGGATGAACGCTGCAATCCGGGCCGTGGTGAGAACCGCTCTCACCTACAATCTCAGTGTCTTCGGGATAAAGAGGGGCTACGAGGGCCTCATCGAGGATGATATGCTGGAGATGGACTATGATTCCGTATCCGGTATTCTCTCCAGGGGAGGTACGATACTCTACTCGGCGAGGTCGGAGGAGTTTTTAAAGCCCGTAGGCAGGAAAAAGGCAATAAAAAACGTAAGGAGAAGGGGGATCGAAGGACTCGTCGTTATCGGTGGGGATGGATCCTTCCAGGGAGCGCACACGCTCTATCAGGAGTATACAATTCCGGTGGTCGGAATCCCGGGTACGATCGACAACGATATCGGCGGTACGGAGTATACGATAGGGTACGATACTGCATGCAACATTGCCCTCGAGGCACTCGACAAGATCAGGGACACCGCACAGTCGCACGGAAGGGTGTTTCTCGTGGAGGTCATGGGAAAGCATGCAGGATACATTGCACTCGAGACCGGAATAGCTTCCGGTGCCGAGGTCATCCTCATCCCGGAGGTCACGACTGACGTGGACGCAGTCGCCCGAAAGCTTTCCGAGGGAATCAGAAAGGGGTGGAGGTCGGCCATAGTGGTTGTCGCAGAAGGAGACGATGCAGGCGGGGCATTCAAGATATCGAAAAAGCTGAAGGAAAAGATCGGAAGGGATATAAGGGTGACTATACTGGGCCATATCCAGCGTGGAGGCTTTCCGTCGGCCGTTGACAGGATCAACGCGTCGCGACTCGGCGTTGCAGCCGTCGACATGCTCGTTTCCGGGCAGACGGATATCATGGTCGGTATCGTGTCAGGAAGGGTGGTTACTACAAGCCTTTCGAAGACGTGGACTCAGAAGAAAGGCGTGGACACTGATCTCATACGGATAGCGAAACTCCTCTCATCCTGACATTCAGGCGCCGAAAAAATTCAAACAAAGCAGAATAAAATGCAGGCTGAAGATATTAAAAAGAGGGTAAAGAGCGTCTTCGAAGAGATTTCGTGCACCAAGACCATCGAGGGCACAAAAAAAACGGATGGCTCTGATATCCCGGAAGCAGTGTTCATCTTCAACCGCAACGGCATGGATAAGAACTATCTCTACCTCACAGGCCTCTCCGGCGGCGTCTTCGAGAACTGCGGTGTAGTGGCCGAGAGCGGAGGCAAGCTCGTCCTCATTACGACTGCACTGGAGGAGGAGCTCTCAAGCGGTGCTGTAGGATATGATGACATCGTTGTCTACAGGGATGAGGAGGAGAGAGAAAAGGCCATGAAGCGGCTTTTTTCCTCTTACAGGCGGGTGGGTGTTGCATATGACCGCATTCCCCATTCATTCTACCATGAGATGAAAGCACTTTCCGAGAAAACCGAATGGGTTGATATTTCAGGGGCCTTCAGGCTGACAAGAATGCTGAAATCTCCAGATGAGATCGAGAGGATCGAGCGGGCGTGTGAGATAGCGGACCGGGCGGCAGGTCTCATCCCTTCTATGCTCAAGGAAGGGATTACGGAGATCGATCTCGGCGCAGAGATCGATTACCGGGTGAAGAAGCTGGGTGCGAGCGGCCCGGCATTCGATACCATCGTTGCTTTCGGAGAGAACACGAGCAAGCCCCACTACAGAGGAGGTGCTGTGCCTCTCAGGCCGGGAGACCCTGTTCTTGTGGACTTCGGAGCGGAGTATGAGGGCTACAACTCCGATATTACGCGGGTATTCTTTACGGGCAAGCCAAAGGCTGAGCTCGTCGATCTGTACAGTGTTGTGAGCGAGGCGAAAGAGATCGCAATCTCCCTCATCAAGGAGGGAGAAAGCGCTCGAACCGTCGAGGATAAGGTGAAGATGAAGATCGATTCGTTCGATCGCTACAGGGGAAGGTTTATACACAGCCTCGGACACAGCCTGGGGCTTGATGTACACGACGACAGTTACCCGTTCAAGAGCCATGGCGGTAAGTTTTGTGAGAACATGGTTCTCACCGTAGAGCCCGGAGTGTACCTCCCGGGGCTCTACGGAGTACGACTCGAAGACGATATAGTTGTGAAAAAAGAGGGATGTACACTCCTCACCTCTCCTGTGAAAGAGCCGAAGACCTATGAAATATAGCAGCAGGGAGAAATTATCTCATTACGTGGATCTGTTCGTCCTGTTCGTTTCGCTCTACATATTTATAAACAACCTCTTCGAACTCAGCTATGGATTCCGGCCTTACATTTATCAGCTCGGCAGGATTCTCATCACGGTTTTCGGCTTCGAGCTCGTAATCCAGTTTCTGCTCAGCCTCAGGCCGAAGACACACATAAGGAAGTACTGGCCGCACTACATTATCCTCCTGGCACTCGTCTTTGCCTATTACAGGTTCAGCATAGTCCCGAGGAACGACAAGCTGTTCTTCATATACTCCAGACTCTTCCTCGGGAGCGTCGAGATCCTTCTCTTCATCAAGTTCGTTCTTCAGTTCGGCCGCCTGCGGGAGATCATCGGTTCTTTCAAGGTAAAGCCGGCCCAGCTCATAGTGGTAAGCTTCGCATCTATTATTATACTCGGGTCGTTTCTCCTCTATCTCCCGTACTCGAGACCGCCTGATAGCGATATGAGGTACATCGATGCCCTCTTTACCTCGACGTCGGCGGTCTGTGTTACAGGGCTCATTGTTGTCGAGACAGGAACCGCTTTCTCTCGACTCGGTCATGCATTTCTCCTCCTCCTCATCCAGGCCGGGGGTATCGGTATCATGACCATCGCTGCTTTCATTCAGGTTTCGCTCGGAAGTACGATGAGCCTGTACGGCAGGTATCAGACGGCTACCGTTCTGGATCAGGTAAACATCAAGAACCTCTACACCGTAATCCGGGCAATCGTTGCAATCACTTTTGTCTTCGAGAGCATCGGGGCTCTGCTTTTTTTACCGTATTTCACAGGCACGAGGACGACCGGGCTGGGGGCGCTCTTTCACTCACTCTTTCACTCGATCTCCGCGTTCTGCAATGCAGGGTTCTCTCTCTACCCGGACAGCTTCATGGGCGCGCGCCCGAACATCTGGGTAAACTCCACACTGATCTTTCTCATAGTTACGGGAGGTTTCGGCTTTACCGTACTTCTGAACCTGGGGCGCAAGATCACCCTGGGACCGAAGGAGAGGATATCGGTACAGTCGAGGATAGTTCTCCTCTCCTCTCTCTTTTTTATATTCTCCGGCGCCCTTGGGTTTTATATTTTTGAGAGGGAGGGAATACTTGCGGGAACGAGGCCGCACGAAAAGTTCCTTGCATCGGTGTTTCAGTCTGTCACGACGCGTACAGCCGGCTTTAATACTGTGGACACCGGCGCTCTGAGGCCTTTTACACTTTTTATGATGAGCATTCTCATGTTTATCGGAGCATCGCCCGGCTCCACCGGCGGTGGGATAAAGACCACGACTTTTTTTATCCTTATCCTCTCTATCATAACTCTGCGAAGAGAGCAGAGGTTCAACACGATATTCAAGCGCCGGATCCCGTATCAGGTCGTAAACCGCTGTTTTGCCATTGTCGTGTGTGCGCTCGGGCTGGTGATAGCTGGTGTGCTGCTGCTTGGACTATCGGAAGAGTTCGGTTTCATGCAGATATTCTTCGAGACTGTTTCCGCATTCGGTACAGTCGGGCTTTCGACCGGCATAACGCCGCAATTGAGTGATTTCGGGAAAGCTGTTATAATGGTATGCATGTTCACTGGGAGGCTCGGTCCTCTTACGCTTGTGATTGCAACGAGGAACGTAACCTCCTCGAGGCTCGTTACATACCCGGAGGAGAGGATCATGGTAGGTTGATCAGGGGGGTATTATGAAACAGTTTGCGGTAATAGGACTTGGGGTCTTCGGTACCTCTATCGCGCAAAACCTCATGAAGGAAGGGATGGAGGTAATTGCCATAGACACAGCTGAGCAGAACATAGAGGCGATCAAGAACAACGTGACTCAGGCGGCCATACTCGACTCCACGAAAGAGGAGGCCCTCCAGGCCATAGATATCGGAAAGATCGACTGCGCCATCATTGCGATAGGGGAGGACATGGAATCGAGCGTAATGACGGCTCTTCTCCTCAAAAAGCTCGATGTTCCGAGGATCATAGCAAGGGCGAATTCCGAAGCGCACCGGCAGATCCTGACACTCATCGGCGTAGACGAGATAGTCTCTCCGGAAGAGGACATGGGTATCAGACTTGCGCGGAGACTGTCCTCGACGCATATCCTTCACCATCTTGATATCTCCGAAGAGCACACGATCGCTGAGATCATAGTGGGGGAGAACTTTATCGGAAAGACGATCAGGGACCTCAACCTCAGGTCGCGATTCGGTGTGAACATCGTGGGGATAAAGAAGAAGATATCTCACGTCACGGATATGGGAGAAAACGTATTCGTGGAGAAGTATGTTGATTTTCCCTCTCCAGATGATGTTATAGAGGGAGAGGACGTGCTCGTGATGGTAGGAAGCGAGCGGGCGATTTTGGAGCTCGAGCGGTATGTGGAGAGGAAGGATTAAAGCTGCCGTAGAAAAATGAAAAACCGAGTACCCGGGGGATAAGACAATGAAGTTATCGTACAGCCTTCTTATGAGGGTATACAGCTTCTTTTCCATACTCTTTTTCATATTCGGCGCACTCGCAGTCGTAATCGGGGGGCCGACACTCTTCGTGAGTTACGAGTGGAGCGATCCTGAGATCGAATCTTTTGTATTCATCTTCCGGGTGGTAATCGTTCTGCTTTTCGGTAGCGGCTTCGTGATAAGCTCCCTGTTTTTCCTTGTCACGAGGAGGAGGGGTTTCTCATCGTATAAGCGTATCATAGACCGTCTCTCGAGCGAGCGAAGCATGAGCTTCAATCTCAATATACAGTTTCCCGAACAGGACGAGTTCGGGGATCTCGGGAGGTGGCTCAACAAATTCATAGCCCGGATGAGGGAGTTCGACCGAATCAAAGTCGAGAGGCTGCGCGCCTCACAGCAGAAGGTGGCATTCCTCTCGGAGATTATGGACAAGGGGGTCGTGATCGTATCGAACGAGAACAAGGTTATATATGCGAACTCGGTCTTTATCAGGGGGCTGAATATCGGAGAGAAGACAATAATCGGTCTCCCGATGAATAAGGTGATCGAGAACGAAGAGCTCGATGGGGCATTGGAGGGACTGAAGAACAAGCCGAAGAACCAGACGATCAAAGAACTGCGTATCAAATCGGGTGACTCAGGGTACAAAACGAAGGTCGACATTGTCCCTATCATATCTACCGATGTGGACCTTATGGAAACGATGATCGTGTTCCACTACATACAGAAAAAAAGGCTGTAGGCCCCTGAAAGCGCCAGCTGCGTGCAGACGCTTTCAGAGGCCGCGGCCGAAGGAGCGGGGTTTTTGCAATGAGATGCTCTCTAAGAAGAAGGGGATCGATTGGGCTGCTCTCCGCAGCCGTTACTCTCCTGGTCTGCACCGTTTTGCCTGGTCTGTCACAGGCGCAAACCGAGTATATAGGCCGGGCTGAGATCAGGCACCTTAGGTGGGGGGAAAGCCGGGACGGTTGGAAAAAAATCTATTTCTTTAAAAACCTGCGGATCGAGGAGGGCCCCCTTGGAACGGCCCCTATCGTAATCGGCGACAACAGTCCGACCCCAGACGGGAAAACCGACCTGCTCCTCAGCTTTGACGGTTTAAAAGATGATTATGTTGATCTCGGATCTTCGAACTATACGGCCCAAGAGGTGCAGATCGTCTCATCACCCGACATCAAAATGTTCGGAGACGGGGCGGCCGGGTTTTTCCATCACAATAACCTCCTCGCCCTTAAGCCCCTCAAAGGCTCCGTGCTTCTCGAAGATCCGCTCGGAAGCTTTACGGTAGACTTCTACCTCTTTCCCAATTCTGTGCGGGAGGAGAATAGGGTGTTCTCCTGGTACGCCCCGGCTGTCGACTCGGCGGGGTATAGCGGTGTACGTGCGTATTTCAGGGACGGCAGGCTGTTCTGGGAGTTCCAGAAGGTGTTCTCGAGGCAGGGAAGCGGCGCTCGAAGCGGCGTCGCTTCGAGCGCTGCTGTCGATGTCGTTGCACGCGAGCTTCATAAAACGCCTATCGGTGAATGGCACCATCATGCGATCCACTACAACGCGGAAACCGGCCTGCTCACGCTCCTTTTCGACGGAGAGGAATCGGCGCTCGTATGGCTCACGGAGGACGGCACGGAGGAGGGAAGTGTGCTTTACGGCAGATTCTCGCCCTACCTCAAGGCCCCTTTGATCATAGGGGAGCAGTATTTGGGGTTTATAGACGAGTTCAGGATATCGAGAGGGCTCCCCCTATTCTATCTCGGGCGGTACAGGGAGAGGGGCGAGATGAGGAGTGAGGTGATCTCGCTTCCCAGCAGGGGAACTAAGCTCGTGAACGTTACATGGGAGAGCGAGGAGAAAAGCGGGACCGCTGTAAGGGTTTACTGCCGTTTCTCGGATTCCTACTTCCTGCCCGGGGAGGCCGCCCAGGGACCGGCTGACCCCGCCCTGGGCGACGAGGCGAATGACCGGGAGAGTCCCGGGTGGATCAGGGTTCGCAACGGGGAGCCCGCTGACAAAACCTTGGCAAAAGGAAAGTATATGCAGTGGAAGGCGGAATTGTTAGGTACGGAGAACAGATACACTCCGCGTCTTACCTCGCTTGATTTCGCGCTGGAGCTTGACCCTCCTCCGGAACCTCCCACGCTTATCGAAGCGGCTCCCGCAGACAGGGGGGTAAGGCTTCGATGGGTGAAAAACAATGAGAGCGATATAAAAGGGTATATGGTGTACTATGGAACATCCTCGCGGTTCTACTTCGGCAAAGGATCTAATGAGGGAGACTCGCCCGTGGGGGTCGGTAATGTTTCGAGCTTCATGCTCTCAGGCCTCGGTAACGAGCAGGTCTACTTCTTCAGCATCACGGCAGTGGACGATGAGGGTCAGGAGAGCGGATTCAGCAGGGAGTTTATTGGGAGACCGTCGGGCATCTATAAGGAATGACATTTCAGCTTAACAATATTTGGAGGGAAAAATGGCGATCTATCTTGGAAAAGAGTGGAAAAAGAAGGAGCTGTTATCCATCATCGGAGATCCTCTCCAGGTCGCAGGCGCACGATCTTTCGAGTATACCGATGGCAAGGCATCCGGTGTGAAAGGAATCTCTGTGAAGACCGGAGCCGGGCTTGAATTCACCCTGCTTCCCGGCAGAGGGATGGACATTCCCGAGGCCTGCTTCAGGGGAGTAAATTTGAACTTCTTTTCAGGTACAGGGGTGGTCTCCCCTGCATACTTCGAGGAGCCCGGACTCGGCTGGCTGAGGAGCTTCTTCGTCGGCCTTTTGACTACATGCGGCATAACAAACGCAGGGGCACCAAGCACGGATGGGGGAGAGCCTTTCGGTCTTCACGGGAGGGTATCCAATGCGGAAGCCGAGAACCTGAGCGTCGAGCAGGAGTGGGAGAAAGACGAATTTCTCATCACGATGAAGGGGACGGTGCGGGAATCGAAACCCTTTTTCGAGAACATGAGCATGACAAGAAAGATCGAGACTGGACTGGGGTGGAAGAGGTTCAGGATCACGGACCGTGTG
>DATKZJ010000060.1:0-26219 GCA_035527995.1 Spirochaetota bacterium
AAAGCAGTACATCCAGGCAGGGAGTGATGCGCGGGCGGGTATCTTCTACTATCCGCACCCCTACCCCATAGACGAGACCTACCCGCACTCCGCATATCCGGGATACTATGCATTCTCAAAGGTCATCGAGGAGACGATGTGTGAACAGTACATCATCCAGTACAGGCTTCCCATCACCACGCTCCGTTTCTCGTGGGTCCATGCTGAGGACGATATCCTCGCGCATGCGACTCTCAGGCCGCCGAATTTCGGGGTACCGGTCTGGGAGGAGCTCGCCAGGACCCCGGAGCAGAAGAGGTGCTTCGAGAAAGGTATTGACGGTGTCGCCAAACTCGTCCATACGGGGGGGAGGCCCGGTCTCAGGCATATCGTGAGTATCAGGGATGTGGTAGATGCAGTGATGCTCGCCGTGGGAAACGAGGCGGCCCTGTATAACGCGTTCAACGTCTCGGGACCCGCCCCATTCAGCTATGAACGGCTCGCGGCATATATCTCCGAGCGGCTCGATATTCCCGTGGTGGAGTTCGAGTATGATCCGTTTCACGATTTCCAAATCGACCTCTCAAAATCGAGGCAGATCCTGGGGTACAATCCAAAGGTCGATATATTCGGTATTATTGACGGTGCGATCGAGTTCAGGAAGGCGGATAAAGCGCGCACTTCACTGAAGTATCCCGGATAACACATATAGAGGAGGGTGTAGAGATGCAACTTGATTTCGATCATATGGGAATGAAGGCAACCCGGAAGAAAGAGGGAGAGAACTGGGTGGAGAGCACCCGTGTATGGGTGACTAACCCAAAGGAGCACCCCTACAATGTAGAGTGGCTGCGGTATGAGCCGGATAGCCCTGTACCGAAAGAGGTTATGGATCGGCCTCATGTCGCATACAGGGTTTCCAGCATAGAAGAGGCGAGTAAGGGACTCCGTACGCTCATAGAGCCGTTTGAGGTCGGGGGTTTTTTAAAGGTGGGCTTCTACGAGTACAGGGACGAGACGGTTGTCGAGTTCATGGAGTACCTGAAGGGTGAGGAGGTGTGGTTTCCGGATGATGAATAAAAGGGCTCCGAAACCTGGTATTTTGCTGTATGAATAGAGGAGAATAAGTGAACGGAGGGTAAGTGTATATGGAGAGGGTTCGGTGTGGCGTAATAGGGCTCGGATGGTTCGGAGAGCATCACGTAGATGTGCTGAAGGAGCTCCCGTATGCGGATCTCAGGGCAATGTGCACCAGGCGGTGAGTGGCGTCTTGAGGAGATTGCAGAGCGTTACGGGGTCGAAAAGACCTACACCGACTATAACGATATGCTCGCGGATCCGGAGATCGACATGGTGAGCATTGTCACCCACGTGAAAGATCACGCGGAGCCGGCAGTTGCCGCGCTGAGGGCCGGGAAGCATGTATTCCTTGAAAAACCCATGGCGACGACTCTCGAAGAGTGCGAGAGGATAGTCCGTGAGACTTGAGAGGTCCGACCGTTATTTCATGACAGGTCACATATGTCGCTTTGACCCGGTATATGCCCTGACAAAAGAGGAGATTGACTCGGACAGTGTGGGTAAGATCCTTTCGATACAGCAAGGAGGAACCTCGCAAGGAGCATCATCGACAAGGTCCTGGAGAATATATCCGCTCTTTTCGGTGACGTGGTGCACGACCTGGACCTGATGCTCTGGTATACCGGGGAGAGGGTGGCATCGGTATATGCACAGACGATTAATACAAGGCCGAACCTTCCGTACGATGATATAGGCTGGTCAATGTACAGACTTTCTGGCGGTGCGATATGTGTTGTGCAAACAATATGGTGTCTTCCGGAACCCTGCCCATTTGCGATAGACGCAAGGATGGAGATCGTGGGTACAGAAGGTTCGATCTATATTGACAATTCGAGCGGGAGCTTCACGGTAATGACGAAGGACGGTCTCCGCTACCCTCAGACGACTTACTGGCCCAAGGTGCACGGTATGCGAAGGGGGTATCTCAAAGAGGAGGTCGACTATTTTCTGAAATGTGTTCTGCACGGGAAAGAGCCCGACATAATTACTCCCTCAGAGTCGAGAGATGTTGTCTCTGCAATCATGATGGCTGAGCGCTCTGCGATGGAAGGAAAGGTTGTCAGGGCATGATCTTTTAAGACCATTATAAAATGTCCGGCGCAGATTTAATTTGATTTCAAGTACCTTAACCCCCATTTATCACAAATCGAATTAAATGTTAAGAAATGGGTGGTAAATTCTTACAATCCGTTTTCAGCAAAGCAAATACCGCCGGACGGCACATTACAAATCCATGTTGTAAAATTTCGCACAGGATGTCGGGAAACAGCATGGAGATATTGCGGACTGTGGTAGTAGGGCCCAATATCAGTATGCTTTCGTGGCAAAACGTTTTTAAAGCTCAAAGATAAAACTGTATTGACAACCTGTGCAATAATGGTAGAATAGACTGATATGATCTTCATTATACCCTCGCAAGTAATACTGTTACTATTGAGCATCCACGGTAGTCTGTTTGTTCCTGTCTGTTCCTCATCCGGGTCTTTGAGGGTATTTCTCCAGGCTGCTTTCTTTTCATGAGTAGTCACGCATCATTTACTGTCTGTCGAACGGCCGGGGGTGCGGATCTCCGCACTGTGAGGAAAGGAGGCTGTGCAGAGGTTGCCCCCCGGTTAATTATCATGAAGCAGACTTCCTGTCGGTTCACATGTCCCATTCTTTTGGTTTGACTTTTCCCTCTAAGGTATTATTTTGGTCATAAGGGTCTTTATATGGACAAAAATAGTCAATCGAGGACATATGGCGACGGGATTATGACCCTGGGGGAGGTGGCCTCCTACCTGCGGGTATCCGAGAAGACAGTTCTTCGGATGATCCGCGACGACAGGATCCCGTGTGCTAAAGTAGCGGGTCAGTGGCGGTTCATTCGAACGGTTATCGACGACTGGCTTTTCTCCAAGATGAGGGTCATGCCGCAGAACGATCTCGGTAAGATGGTGGAGAGAGATTACGACAGTGTCCCCCTCTCCCGGCTCATTCGCCCGGACTTCATCCTTCTGGACCTCAAACCCGGGACGAAGCAGGCGGTAATCGAGCAGCTTGCACAGCCTTTCATAGCGCATCAAATTGTCAGCAATAAAAATGATTTTATCAAAAGACTTCTGGGAAGGGAAAAAATGGTTTCCACTGCGGTTGGGAGGGGTGTCGCTATTCCTCACGTCAGGAGCCCGGGTGACAACAGACCGGGCGGACCGCTTCTCTGTATAGGGATATGCAGAGATGGAACGGATTTCGAGGCGCTCGACGGGAAGGCCACCAGGCTTTTCTTTCTCGTGTACACCGACAGCGAGGTCGTCCATCTCAGAGTCATGGCAAAACTTACTGCGATCTTAAGGGAGGATGATGTCATAAAAAATATTATTAGTTCAAAGAGCGCCGATGAGATCGTTGCTCTGCTGCTGCAGGAAGAGCAGCGGAAGCTGCTGTTGGCGTGAGAAAGATTGTAATAGTTAAGGAGGAAGTCATGGACCTGGTAACCATTGTCCGAGAGGAATGCATACAGATCGGAAGTGAAGCAAAGACAAAAAAGGAGGTGCTGGGAGAAATAGCGGGCCTTGCGCACAAGTGCCCTGCGCTTGCCGGTCTCTCAGAGAAGGTGTTGTTCGACGCATTATGGGAGAGAGAGAGAGTGGGAACAACAGGGTTCGGCAATGGAGTCGCGATCCCTCACTGCGCACTCGAGAATATCGAGGAGTTTGTCGTCGGCGTGATCATTGCTCCCGGGGGAATAGATTTTGAGTCCATGGATAAAAAGAAGACCACGATATTCTTCTTCATCATCGCGCCGAAGCAGAGACGGAATGAGCACATTCAGATTCTTTCCTCGGTATCAAAGCTTCTGAAATCCGCTGAAACGGTTCAGAAGCTGCTATCTGCAAGAGAGCCGAAGGATGCTCTCGAACATCTCAGGGTGTTCTGGTCTGCGGGTGAAGGGATCGGGGCAAAAAAGCAGCAGAGCCTTTTTACCGTGTTCGTTCAAAAAGAGGAATATTTCGATGACATCATTCAGACACTCTCGACAGCCGTCCATGGGTCGATCTCTGTGATCGAAACGAACAACGCAGGCTACTATCTCCACAAACTGCCCCTGTTTGCGTCGTTCTGGAGTGAATCGGAGCGTATGTTTTCTCGGGTCATCACTGCGGTCGTTGACAGAGACCTCTCAAACGATGTGATCAGGAGGATCAACACGGTCTGTGAGAACCTCGATAAAGAGCCCGGGGTCCTTATTACGGTTCAGGATCTCTCCTATTCGGCAGGATCAATCGAATTCTAGGGGAGGGATGGGGGAATAAGATGCAAATATTTGATAGAATATACGAAATCTTTACAAGCCTCTCTCTTCCTGCGCTCCTTCTTGTCGGCGTCATGACGATTATCGGATTATATGCAGGAAAATCCATGAAGTGGGTCAGGATGCCTTCGATCATAGGATTTATGCTGGTGGGGGTCATTATCGGCCCGTCCCTCTTCAACATCCTTGACGAGCCTCTTCAGAAGCAGCTCTCCTTTATAACGGAGATAGCCCTGGGGTTCGTCGCCCTCAGTATCGGTCTCGAGCTCAACTTCAAATCGCTCAAAGAGCTCGGAGCCGGTATCATTGTCATCATCATCTGCGAATCATTTTTCGCATTCTTCGCGGTAACAGCCGGTCTCTTCCTGCTTACCGGGGACCTGGCGCTCGCTCTCACATTCGGCGCCATCGCACCAGCGAGCGCGCCTGCCGGAACCGTGGCCGTGATACAGGAGTACCGGGCGCACGGGAGCCTCACCAAGGCGCTCTACGCAGTGGTGGGGTTCGATGACGGCCTCGGTATCATCATATTCGGTTTCGTTGCCGCCTTCGTGCGAAGGATGATTGTTTCTGACCCGGCAGGCGGGGCACCTTCGATCCTGGCTACCATCATGCTCCCTCTCAAAGAGGTGGGATTGAGCGTCCTCGTGGGGTCTGTCGCAGCGTTCTTTTTCTCGATGCTGTTCAAAAAGCTCAAGAGCGCGAGGGATATATTTATCCTCATATTCGCATCGGTCCTCATTATTACAGGCATAAGCACGAGACTTCATCTCTCCCTGATACTTACGAATATGGTGTACGGAATTGTCCTCGTGAATACGCAGAGGCATACGGTTTTACAGAAGATGAGGGATGAACTCTCCGATGCGATGCCGCTCTTTTTCGTGCTCTTTTTCACCCTCGCAGGGTCGAACCTGCACGTGCTTGCTCTTCCTTCCCTGGGGCTGGTCGGCATGGTGTATATTGTAGCAAGGACCTCCGGTCTCATGGGGGGAGCCTGGTTCGGGTCGCTTGTCGGACGGTCTGAGAAAAAGATAAGGCGGTACCTCGGGATGGGAATCCTCTCCCAGGCCGGCGTTGCCATCGGGCTCGCGCTCATCGTCAAGCAGGAGTTCGGTACTCTCGGTGGTGAAGGCGCGAGAATCGGCTCAGCCGTGATCACCTCCATTACGGCGACCTGCATCTTTTTCGAGATCCTCGGTCCGATTCTGACCAAGATAGGTCTGAAGAGAGCGGGGGAGATACAGGCGGATCAGGATCAGCAGGAGGGCTTTTGAGTCCGTGAAGAGGAGTCTGTAGTGACCGGTCCCGAACGGAGCAGTGCGAACAAAGGTCCTTCGGATGAGGACGGCTCGGACAAAAGTCCGGCAAACCCTAGTCCGGCGGAGTCTCGTCCGGTTGAGATTCCCATAGACGGTACACTTGACCTCCACTATTTCCAGCCGCGCGATGTCGACGATCTCGTCCCCTCCTATCTCTCCGAATGTAGGGATCGCGGTATTCTTCAGGTCCGAATCATACACGGCAAAGGCATGGGAGCACTGAGGGAGAGGGTTCATTCGATCCTGAGGAGACTTTCCATCGTGGAATCATTTGCACTGGCCGGAGAGAGTGCCGGAGGATGGGGCGCCACAATCGTAAAGCTGAAACACACTCCCCAGTAAACGTTGTCGATGGCCTGCATTGAGCCGGTTTCCTGACGCCACTTCAATCATACTGTTCGTTTGCAGCATGACCGGGCGGGGAAAGCGGCCGGCCTGTTACAGTTTTTCTGCAATATTTTACATAAACTTGTTGACGAGACCGGATGGGGTTTATAATATGTCTTTTTAAAATATGAAATCATATTTTAATATATGAAACTTTAATGAGCCGTCCCCGAGAGCCAAGAGTCAGTGAAAACCTTAGAGAAATTATACACGATCATAGATCTACTAGAAGAGATCGGAGAACTGAGATTACATGAGATAGCGGACAGCCTTCGGCTCAACAAGAGTACCGTATACAGATTCCTCTCTTCTCTTCTGGAGCACGGGTATCTAAAAAAGGATGAAGAGACTTCCAGATACAGCCTCGGGCTGAGGTTTATCAACCTTGCGGAGAGTATAGCAGACAGGCTTGACCTGCGTACGATCGTACATCCCCATCTCGTTGATCTCGAAAAGGTTGCCGGGGAGACAATTCATCTTACCGTATTCGATGGTAAAACAGTTGTATACATAGACAAGGTGGAGAGAAACAAACCGGTAGTAATGTACTCGAAAATCGGGAATATAGCGCCCATCTACTGCACGGCAGCGGGAAAGGCGGTCCTGGCCTATCAGAGCGATGAACAGATCGCAGAGCTTCTGGAAGGCACAGAGCTAAAACAGTATACTGAAAATACCATAACAAACAAAGATCTCCTCCTGGAGGAGCTTGAAAGAATCAGAAAGGACGGGTTCGCGGTCGATAACGAGGAGTATGAAAGGAATATCTGCTGTATCGCCTCTCCTATATGGCATCACAACGGAAAGGTCAATGCAGCAATAAGTATCTCTGCGGTCCGATCGAGAAAGGACCTTGAAAGCCTCTTACAGTACAGGTATTATATTAAGGAGAAGAGCGAGGTCATTTCAAAGGAGCTCGGCTATAAGGGAACTGGTAGGAGATAGGTGTGTGTTCCTGCCGGACCTTTTGGCGAAGTGCCAATACAAAATGTATCGAAGGAGGTAAATGTATGAAGGGAAAGATCTTTATAGCTGTTGTTGCCTTGTTTATGCTGGTTTCACCGATGCTTTGGGCAGGCAGTGCAGAAGAGGAGACCCCTACCATCAGGGTCCTTGCTTTTGCTCAGGGGTTTGCGTGGCCTGAACTCTTTGGCCCTAACGGTACCGAGAGAACCGACCTGCTGAAAAAGCTCGAGGAGGAGATCGGGTGCAAGATCGAGATCGAATGGGGCGATGAAACGGCCGTCCGGCAGAAAGTGCTGACGGACCTCATCGCGCATACCGGCAGGTATGACGTCATGCTCGCAGGGAGCGCTGCTGGAATTCAGGCGTACGGATACGGCGGGTTCCTGGAGCCTCTCGACAACTACTTCACTGCCCACCCGTCGAAGTACTTCGATAAGGCGGATGTGTTCGCAAAGTATCTCGATGCGAACCGTATGCCTCCGGAAGGACCGCTCTACGCGCTTCCATACTACTCCTTCGGCGCCGGGATTATGTACAGGAAGGACCTTTTCGACCGATACGGGCTGAAGCCGCCAAAGACCACTGACGAGCTGTTCGACGTTCTCGAAAAGCTCAAGAAGGGATTCGAGAGGGACGGAATCACCGACGTCTATCCGGTCACAATGCGCGGTGCACCGGGCGAGGAGCCGACTCTGGACCTCACGGGATTTGTCTACGCCTATTCGGGATATGCTTCCTGGTTTGAAGGCGGCCCTGTGAAGGCGAGCGAGATCAAGGCGAAGAAGGCGAAGCCGATCCTGAACACAGATGATTTCAAGGCTGGCTTCAAGGCCTATGTCGACATCTGCAGGGAATACGGACCTCCCGGGAGCTCTACCCATACCTGGGTGGACATGATGAACATCTATGCTGCGGGAAAAGCGGCGATCCTCATGCCGTCTGCAATCAACGCATACGCCGCGCTCGGGATTACCGAGGACCCGAATGTGAAGAACAACACGAGATTTGCGAAGATCCCTGTTGGACCGAGCGGAAAGCAGATCCAGAGCTTCTGGACATTCTCGATGGGGATCAACAAAGACTCCAAGAGCAAAGCGAAGGCGTGGCAGGTGCTCGCCTACCTTACAGGAAAGGACGCAATGCAGGCCTTTGCAGACCGCACGCAGTGGCCGAACATCACCATGAAGTCCGTGCTCTACAGCGACGTGCTGGTGAATAAGTACGGAGAGGAGGAGATTCGTCTCAACGAGGAGTCCATCAATGAGGCCAATCCATACTACTTCCCGTATATACCGGAGCTTACGGAGTTTGCTGACAAGATCGGTACTGCCGCGTCCCGCGCGATTGCAGGTGCGGATATCGATACCGTTCTCAACGAGCTTCAGACCTGGGCCCTTGGAAGGATGTTCAAGGCAGGGTACTACGATTAAGGGTGACGGTTTTTCGGGAGGGGCAATAAGCCCCTCCCTTGTTATACCGCTTTGTACTGTAACGACGAAGAGAGGATTATATGGAGATGGAGAGGGTTGTTGTAATCACAGGCGGCGGTAGCGGTATGGGACGATGCATGTCCGGCTGCTTCGCAGAGAGAGGATGGCGGGTCTGTGTTGCCGACATCTCCCGAAAAAGTGCCGAAAGGAGCGCGAGTGAGATAAAAGCGCTCGGTCCGGGCGCGATTGCCGTACAGGCCGATATTCGTAACGCCCGGGACGTAAAGAACGTGATCGATGCCTGTAGCGGGCGGTGGAACAGGATCGATGCGTGGGTCAATAATGCCGGGGTGACGGACAAGCAGCACCGGGTGGTCCTCGAGGTCCCTTACAAGGTGTGGAACGAGATCCTGTCTGTCAACCTCTTCGGCACATTTACCTGCGTGAAGGAGTGCGCTGCTTTCATGAAAAAACAGGGGTACGGGAATATTGTGAACATTACCTCTCTCTTGGGACAGCGGGGATACACGAGGGTTGGAGACACCGCATACGGCGTCTCAAAAGCCGCGGTCGAGGCGCTGACTGAATATACCGCAGGCGAGCTTGAGGGCACCGGAATAAATATCAACTCGCTGTATCCAGGTGCAATGGTGAATACCGGGTTCTTCGACTACCTCGAGGAGAATGAGAGAGAAAAGCTGGAGAATCCTGCGATTCTGAACGAGCTCTCGTACATGCTCTGCTCCATCTCTCCGGGAGAGCTTACAGGAGGGTCGTTTTCTTTCCAGAACTGGAAGGAGAATCCCGAGTTTAAGAAACTCAGCCGGAACCTCCTGCTGGGGGAGGGTAATTGAAAGAACAGTACAAGCTCCTTCTCCCAAGCCTCACCATCACCGCGAGCATCGTTGCGTTTCCCACAATATTCCTACTCTACGTGAGCCTTCACCAGTGGGTTCTCTTCGTGCAGGAGGTGAAGTTCATATGGCTCGGGAACTACGGAAGTGTGATCACTTCACGGGATTTTCTGCAGTCTATCAGGGTCACGGCGATCTTTGTCACTTCGTCGACTGTACTCAGCCTCTTCTTTGGACTTGTTCTTGCCCTTATACTGAACGAGAACCTCAAAGGGAAAGGCGTGTTTCGGGCACTTTTCACACTTCCTGCGATCATACCGCCGGTTGTCGCGGGGTTCGCGTGGAAGTTTCTTCTGAACAGAGAGGTGGGGTTTGTAGGTGGATACATCTTTCCACTGCTCGGGTATAAGGGAAGCATCCTCGGAAATCCGCGGCTCGCACTCCTCTCGGTGATCATGGTGGACGTGTGGAGCAGGATGCCGCTCATGTTTCTCATCCTCCTCGCAGGTCTTCAGGCAATACAGCCGGACGTCTACGAGGCCGCCGAAATAGACGGCGCTAACTACTGGAAGGCGTTGTGGCACATAACCCTGCCGGCGATTCGGTCGGCCATCATCATCGCACTTATAATACGCTTTATAGACGCCTTCAACCTTTTCGAGACTATATTCGTCATGACTTCCGGGGGTCCGGGGATAGCGACGCAGACATTTCCCCTCTTCGGGTGGAAGATAGGCTTCCAATACTTCAATCTGGGTGAGGCGGCTGCACTGGCTGTGATCATGCTCCTCGTGACCATCTTCATAAGCCAGCTGTTGATCAGGAGGATGCGCCAATGAGAGCATCGATCTATACTAGAAGCGCCCTTGCAAAGGCGATCATGTATTTTATACTCGTCGTCTTTCTCGTTTTTTTCCTTTTTCCTATTATATGGCTGCTTGTCTCGTCGCTAAAGACGCACTATCAGACGCTCATCATACCCCCGAAGCTCCTGTTCAGTCCGTCTCTGGAGGCATATAAGAAGATCATCACAGGAGGAATGCTCAAATCGTTCAAGAACAGCATCCTTATCGCGGTGATTGACATCATCCTCGCTCTTGTTCTGAGCATCACTGCCGCGTACAGCCTGGCGAGGTTTAAGAGCAAATTCAATGAGAACATAGGGTTCTGGTTTCTTTCACTTCGTATGGCGCCGGCATTCGGTGTGATCGTGCCCATATACATAGTCATCAGGAATCTCAGGCTCTTGGATACGACATTCGCGGTGAATGTTGCGCACCTGCTGATAAACCTGCCGTTTGCGATATGGCTTTTGAAGGGGTATTTCGAGGAGCTCCCGCTCGAGATAGAGGAGTCTGCGCTCATCGACGGGGCCAACCGTCTTCAGACTCTGGTACGGGTCGTGCTCCCCACGAGCATGCCTATGGTCATATCTGTGGCCATCCTCACATTCATGTTTTCATGGAACGAGTTCCTTTTCGCCTTTGTGCTTACCTCCAACAGGGGGGTGACGGTTCCTGTGCTCGTCGCATCCCTCGCAGGGACGATGACATTCGACTGGCCCCTCATGTGCGCGGTTTCGATAGGAGCAATGGTTCCGGCCTTTGTGTTCGTGTTCCTGGTTCAGCGGTATATCGTGCGAGGGCTCACGCTTGGCGCCATAAAGTAGTATAGTAAGAAAAAATCGAAGGAGAGAGCGTTAACCATGGATCTTTCTACGGTCTTCGAGTGCATTGATCAAAAAGAACTTACAGAGACGGTCGGCTCGCTCATCAGGATACCGAGCCATCTCGAGGTTCCGGACCAGGAAAAAGAGGTTTCTGCCTTCGTAGCACAGGCCCTTAACTCTTGCGGTATTGCGGTAGAGGAGCAGGAGGTGACTGAAGGACGGAAAAACGTTATAGCTAAAATCGGAGGTAACGGGGCCGGAAAATCGCTCACCCTAAACGGCCACATAGATACTGTCCCGCCCGGGGAAGGGATGAAACAACCGTACGTCCCTGAAATACGTGACGGGAGGCTGTACGGGAGGGGTAGCTGCGACATGAAAGGCGCGGTCGGGGCGATGATGTACGTGCTCCGGCTCATAAAAGAGAGGGGAATCTCGCTCGAAGGGGACCTCTTCTTTACCGCTGTCGTCGGCGAGGAAACAGGCGGAACCGGCACACGCTATCTTACGGAACATGGATTTCGTACAGACTTTGCCGTTGTGGGCGAGCCCACAGACCTCAAGATAGTTACGTCCCACAAAGGGGTGTGCAATATAAAGGTGACTGTACGGGGAAGGTCCTGTCACGGGAGCGTCCCCGAGCAGGGATCGAACGCAATCGTCGCAGTCTCTGATATTATCCAGGAGATCAAAAAACAGCTGCTGCCGAAGCTGAAAAAGCGAACACAGGAGCATGTCGGCTCTGCAACGATGAACTTCGGAATGGTGGAAGGCGGCACGAAGATAAACATGGTGGCCGATCGATGCACCCTCCAGATCGACAGGAGATGGATTGAAGGAGAAACCCTAGACATGGTAAAGTCGGAAGTCGAGGATATCGCAAAGAGTGTATGTGACAGGGATGACGGTCTCTCATCCGAGGTGCAGATCGTTCTTCCGGAAGGAGCGTACTTCGGACCGCTCCTCGTCCCGGGTGATCACGAGTTCACGAAGACGGTAACAGCTGCGCTGAAAGAGAACGGTATGCAGATCAGCTTCGCTGGAATGCAGGGATGGACGGATGCTGCCACTCTGTTTCACAGCGGGGTCCCGGTGGTCGTGCTGGGGCCGGGCAGCATCAGGCAGGCTCACACGGATGATGAATATGTCGAGGTCGGGCATCTTGTCGATGCGGTGAAATGTTATCTTTCAATAATAAATGAGGTCTGCGGTATGAGCGAGGGCTGATCCCAGCCTCTAGGGCGGCGGTTTGATATCGGACACTTGAACCCCCGGGGCTACCGGAAAAGCATCCGAGCTTACGGGGAGCACGTAATGAGGGGCTCTTTTAGCTTTCAGTAACCATATGGTACGGGAATCGCGTCCGGGGCAGCCGGCCTTTAGCCTGTAAAGGGGACGGAGGAAAGGTTTTCGCTGATTCTCTCACCGGACACTGATTCGGTACGTCACTATTACTAATGGGGTATGTACAATGAGTATTGAGCATCTTCTGAAGCCGATAAAGATCGGGAGCCTTGAAATCAGAAACCGCATGGTCTTCCCGCCGATAGACGTCCAGATACACTCTGAGGACCGTGAGGTCGCGCAGAGGTACACAGATTTCCTCACAGATCTCGTAAAGGATGGCGGTGTCGGCCTCATTATCAGCGAGTTCACTTCCGTGGCCAACGACCGGTTCTGGGCTCCGGCGTCACGGATAGATGACGACAGGTTCATACCGGGCTTTGAGAAGCTCGTCGGGAGCGTGAAAAAGCACGGGGCGAGGATATTCATGCAGCTCGCCATGCTGGGGGGGAGAGCCCCTACAGGAAGGTGTGTCGCGCCCTCTGCGATAGGGTCACCGCTGTACTCCGGGATCCCGGAGGAGCTGTCCCGGGATGAGATTGAATGGCTCATCGGTAAGTGGATCGATGGAGCGAAACGGGCGAAAAGGATAGGATTCGACGGGGTTGAGGTGCACGGCGGGCATTCCTATCTCATAGGGCAGTTTATGTCCCCTCATGCAAACCACCGTGATGATGAGTACGGCGGAGACTTCGAAGGCAGGATGAGGTTTCCGACCGAAATCATCAAGAGCATAAAGGACGCCTGCGGGAAAAACTTCCCTGTCGGCATAAAGTTCAGCGCCTTTGAAGCTCTCCCGGATGGTATAAGGGGGGCGATGGCGGTCGATATGGCGGAGTGGTTCGAGAAAGCAGGAGTCGACTACCTCCATGTCTCATCGTCGACCTACATGCTCGGAGGAACTCCGTATCCGGACGTACCCCCGCTCTTCGTGCCGGAGGGGCCTCTCGTGGGGTTTGCGGAGAGAATAAAGAAGAAGGTGCATGTTCCCGTCATCGCGGTTGCCGGCATCGTGACCCCGGAATATGCCGGCAGCATCGTAGAAGAAGGCAAAGCGGACCTCGTAGCCGTGGGGAGGGGAATGTTCGCGGACACGAAGTGGGCGTCGAAGGTCTCGTCCGGAAAGGCTAAAGAGATCACTCCCTGCATACGGTGTAACATGTGCCACAAGAAGATGATAATAGACAGGGCGGGTGAGGTCGAGTGCACCGTCAATCCGGGGCTTCTCAAGCCAGCACCGAGGCCCGCGGGACGTAAGAAGAAGGTCATCGTCATCGGAGCCGGCCCGGCAGGGCTCGAGGCCTCGATTATGGGTGCTGAGAGAGGGCACGACGTCCTGCTCTACGAGAAGAGCAGCGAAATAGGGGGGAACGTGCGGCTGGGTTGCATCCCTCCCTTCAAGCGGGACCTGCGTCGTCTTTTGGACCACTACGACCGAAAGCTGGAAAAAAGCGGCGTGCAGTATGTACCCGGCCACGAAGTCACGGCGGAGGAGATACTCGAAATGAAACCAGATACGGTGATCTTTGCAACAGGCTCAAAGGAGTTCGTCCCGGACATTCCAGGGGTGACTGCTGATAGTGTGACGTTTGCCCGTGATTATTTGGGTGATGAGTCGATGCAGAGGGAGGGAGAGGGGAGGACGGCCGTGCTCGGAGCCGGTACTGTAGGGTGCGAGATTTCATGGTACCTCTCCACTCTAGGAAGAAAGGTGTTCATCATCGATATACTCCCATACGGCGAGTGGCTCAAAGAGGAGCACCCCACGAACCGTCTCACACTGCTCGAAAAGCTCGATGAGTTCGGAGTACAGGTTCTGGACGGTGCTGAAAAGATCTCTATAGAGAAGGATGGGTCGCTCGTGAAGTTGCTCCGAGACAAGGTGGAGTACGGAATCCAGGTCGACGGCATCGTTCTCGCTTCCGGGTTCAGGGGAGCGGGGGCTCTCGCACAGGGGGTGAGAGAGATGGCTCCGAAAACGGGGCTGGAGCTTTTCGAAATCGGGGACTGTGTCAGAGTGAGAGATATCCACTGGGCGGCCCTCGAAGGGTATGAAGTCGGCGTACGAATCTGATTATACGGAGTATCCCATGATATCTTCCCGCGAAAGAGTGCGGCTGGCATTGAACCACGAAGAGACAGGCCGCCCGCCGCAAGACCTCGGTACGAGCTGCAACACATCGATTACTAAGATTGCATACTGCAATCTCCTGGAGTACCTCGGGCTTCCGATCGAATCCGAACCCCCGTTCCTTTCACAGGACATGCAGGTAGTGGAAATCGAAGATTCCCTGCTCGAGAGGCTTCATATAGACACGCGGGGACTGCATGCTAATCCTCCTGACAATGACCGGTCCGAGGTCCTTTCCGACCAAAGCTACAGGGACGAGTGGGGAATCTCTTTTCGAGCCGCAACGGTAGAAGGAAAGCTTTTATACTATGATGTTGAGGGGTATCCTCTCTCTTCAATAACCTCTGTTGAGGAGATAGAACGGTATCTGTGGCCGGACCCCCTCGATCCCGGGAGGACGAGGGGTCTAAAGGACAAGGCTCGAAGGATGAGAGCGGAGACAAAGTTCGCGATCTTCGGGCACATGGGCGATACGAGCATCTTCCAGGCCTGCACGCTTCTTCGTGGCATGGAGCAGTTTCTCATAGACCTTGTCACAGAAAGGCCGCTGGTACAGGCCCTTATGGAAAAGGTTCTGGAGATTCAATCGATAAAGATGGCACGGTTTTTAGACGAGGTCGGCGAGCATATCGATGTTGTGGGGATAGGGGACGATTTCGCCGGACAGTCCGGCCCTCTCATCTCTCCTGACCTTTTCAGGACGATGGTGAAACCCTACCTGAAGCGCTACTGTGATATAATAAAATCGAAGACAGATGCCCCGATTCATCTACACAGCTGCGGAGCGGTGATGGACCTGCTTCCAGATTTCATCGAGTTAGGAATCGAGATCATAAACCCGGTTCAGGTCTCTGCGAGGGGTATGGATCCGGCGGTCCTAAAAGAGAAGTACGGGAAAGATCTCTGTTTCTGGGGTGGGATCGATACACAAAATGTGCTCCCGTACGGCACACCCGAGGAAGTAAAAGAAGAGGTAGCGAGAATTTCAGGGGTCTTTGGGAAAAATGGAGGTTATGTTCTTAACCCGGTTCACAACCTGCAGCCCGATGTGCCCCCTGAGAATATCGTCGCAATGTATGAAACTTTCTTTGATGAATAAGAGAAGTGGGTTAAAAAAGATACACCGTGGAGCCCGAGAGCAGAGGCTAAAGAAGACACGGCGGACGCGCTGACAGAGCGTTTTTCATAAGCAGGCCGTAAAAAGGGCTCATCGATTTTATATCCGTCCTTGCCGGAAATAAGGCGCTGGAGTCGAAGATGTTTTCAGATACGGCATAAAAATCATGCCACAGGGCGGTGAAATGTTAATGGCAGGAGAAACAGTATGATGACAGAGATGGTACGTCAGTTTAAAAAACGGCTCGCGGAAGGGAGGGTGGTCGGAGTCTTTTCCAAGACTTCAGACCCTGCGTTTATCGAAGTGATGGGCCACGGGGGATTTGATTATGTGATCATAGACCTCGAGCATGGTCCAAACTCCGTAGAGACGACTCAGAACCTGATACGCGCAAGCGAGGTTTCGGGCATAGTTCCCATAGTGAGGGTAAAGGAGAAAAATTTCTCTGTTATGGGAGAGGTGCTCGATATCGGTGCAGGCGGAGTGCAGGTCCCCCAGGTGGAGAGCGCGGAAGATGCGAAGGCGGTAATACGGAGAGTGAAGTTTTCTCCTGCGGGAATGAGAGGGGTGTGCGGGTTCGTTCGGGCGGCGCACTACTCTGCGAAAGACACTTTCAGATACTTCAAGGAGGCGAACGAGACGGTCGTCATTTTGCAGATCGAAGGCACAGAGGGCCTGAAAAATCTGGAGCCGATTCTCGACGTGGAGGAGATCGACGTCGTGTTTATCGGGCCCTACGATCTCTCTCAGTCGCTCGGGGTGCCGGGAAAGATCGACGACCCCTCAGTAACCGGGAAGATGAACGAGATCGTAAAGAGATGTATCGAGAAAGATATTGCGGTGGGGACGTTCGTCGACACAATGGAAAACGCCCGGAGGTGGATCGATCTCGGTGTCAGATACATCTCCTATTCTGTTGATGTGGGACTCTTCTACGAAAAGTGTGTTGAGGTCGCCGAAGCGATAAGAGAGATGAAGTGAGTTGTCGAAGGCTTCGATTGATGTCTTACATCAATCGATGTAATAACATAAGATCGCAAGAACCGGAGGCGGAACGATGAGGTACACGCTGATGATACCGGGGCCGGTGGAGATTCCTGAGAAGATCCTCCGTGCCTGTGAGGGGCAGCCCGTCGCCCATTACGGGCCTGAATGGGCGAAGCTCTACATCAAAACTGCGGATATGGTATCAAAGATACTCGGATCTGGGGGGAAGAGCTTCCTCATGCCGGGTTCCGGTTCGCTCGGGCTTGATTCGGCGGCTGCCACGTTCTGCAGGGATAAGCGATGTCTTGTAGTGAACAACGGCATGTTCGGTGAGAGGATCTCCAGTATCGTTTCGAAACAGGCGGAGAAGGTGGGAGTGCTGGAGTTCCCCCTCGGGAAAGCAGCGGACCCTGACGGCATACTGGAAGCGCTCGAAAAGGGGGAGTATGACGTGCTCTTCATGACCCACGTGGAGACGAGTACGGGAGTGCTCAATCCGGTCTCGGAGATAGGGAGGGCTGTAAAGCAGACAGGGGCCCTCTTCATACTCGACGCGGTCTCGAGCGCGGCAATCGAGCGTCTCGAAATGGACGACTGGGGGATCGGGGTCTGCGTCACTGCGTCGCAGAAGGGCTTCGAGAGTCCTGCCGGCCTCGGTATCGTAACAGTTAGCGACGCTCTTCTGTCCTCGCTTTCGGAATCCGGCGGCCGAACCTGGTATACGAACCTGGGGGTGTGGTGGGATTTCTATAATAAGTGGAACGACTGGCACCCGTTTCCTGTAACTCTGCCTACACAAACCATAGTCGGGCTGGCAAAGAGCCTGGATATGATCCATGAAGAGGGCGTCCAGACACGTCAGGCGATGTACAGAACGGTGGCCGGGAAGGTTCGATCAGCCATGCGGGCCCTCGGGCTAAAACCGTTCGCGCCGGACGAGGAGTGCGCTCATGGTCTCACGGCTGTCTCGACGGATGGCAAAATCGATCCCTCCCGGCTCGTCGACTACCTGAAGAAGTTTTTCAGCATACAGATATCCGGCTCCTTCGGCAGTCTGAAGGACCATGTCTTCCGTGTCGGGCATATGAGCAGGCCGCAGTGTGAGATGAAAAACCTCGTCGCTTTTGTGACAGGAGTCGCGCAATTCATGAAGGAGGAGGGAGTGCCTGTCTCTCCCCAGGATGCATTGGCAGAGCTCACCCAGCCTCTAATAGGGGACGGGGGTTGACACTTTGACTTTGTCAACTCAACCGTCTTTTCTTTACATTTGATACATTTACCAAGACAAAAGGGAACGGAGGTTGACAGTATGACTTTGGCATATCAATTGGCCTTTCTCTCCTTAGGCCTCTGATTAACTTTTCCAAGAGAGGAATATTTTATCGATTTGAATATTTGGTACTTGGCGATCTCTTTATATGTAAGTCCAGATCTGTCTTTAAGCAGTAATAGTAGCTCCGACCGGAGTTTCTTGCCTTGTAAGGTGTTCAGTTTAATACCCTCTTATTTCTTTCAAATGAACCAATCGCTTTTTCAGGAGATACAAAGTTATAGTCATCCTTCCTCATTCTTAATGCGGTTTTCTCACAAATTGCATAGCAAGGGGTTTAATTGATGACTTGGCAAAAGTTAATAATCTTATGTAAAAAATTAAATTTACGGTGAAAAAAGCGCCAAAAGCCCCGTTACTTACAGTTGTCAGTTAGTCATGAGAAACGGGGATTAAAGATTCTCCCTCCTTTTTTCTTCTGTCATAGCGTTTCATGTTACTCTCTTCGAAGGTATCATTCCCCATTACGTTCCCACATCTTGTTTTTTTACTTGGAAGCTCCCTTCCACTCCATTCCCCTATCAGTTGTTTCATCGTCTCTTCGCTCTCCAGAATGTCTTCTACAAAATATCTATCGGTGACACAATCGGCATTCGTATTGAAGTATTCATCTATGCTCGACCACTTATAGTCATGAGGATTTTCAACCAATCCCGCCCTTACTGGATGACAGTATCGATACGGAAAGATATGGATATTCCTGGATTAACGTCGACTTGTACCTCCCCTGAAAAACATACCCCATGCCCCCTCTTTTACCATATTGTCCATTCAGTTGTCCTATAAATCCAGCCAGCATGCCGGAACTATTCTGTAGGATCAAATGATAATGATTATCCATGAGACAGTAGGCAAATATTCGTATCTTTAACTGCATGCTTTTTTCTCTAATTATTTCAAGGAAGTAGCGTTTTAGTTCATCATTCGGAAAGATGTTTTTACCGTCAACACCCCTGCCCATGATATGGTGATATGCCCCTGAATAGGTTACTCTTGCCGCTCTCATCATTCACTCCTTTTTATAGAATGTCATAGTGTCAACCCCCGTCCCTAGTCCCTGTCGGCAGTTTGGGAGAGAGCGTGAAGATGCCTTTAATTGCGAGACTGTAGTTGGGAGCTGGCCTGTTTGATGTGTGGCACTGTAATTACAGCTCAGCTTTGATGAGGGCTTCGGCAATGCGGTCTGTATGATCAATTAAGGGCATAGGGATCCGGACAGATCGTTACTGTAACCGTGACCTTCGAATGATAAGGGGTATGACGGAAGAGGGCGGCCAGTCGGAAGGTCAGGCTGGTTTCTTCCCGTGGTAAAGTCTCCACAAGAGGGAGAGCCTGTCTTCGAGCCTTTTACCGAGCTCTTCAGCCTGTCCGGTAGTGACATCGTCCTCGTTCTCGAACACTATGTAGGGGACCATTATACCTTTCAGCTCGATATATTCTGGATCACGTGCGGTAAAAGCCTCCCAGTCGGTTTCGCGGTAGAGCCGCTCCATCTTCTCGTCAGGGAGGCTGTGCTGGAGAATACTGCCGGGGTCCTTCGGGTTGTACCTCTTTCTGTTTTTTCTCAGAGACTCATCGTAGGAAACATCGATATACATCACAGCGGCCGCTTCCAGTATTTCAGGGGTGAGCTGATGAAAGGCGCTGTTGTACCCCCCGTGCTCCGACCCCCTCGAGAACTCTAATATCGCGGTACGGTTCTCATGGTATGCCGGGTTTTTATCAAGTCGCTTTTTATACTCGATCACGATCCTTCTTACGAGGAGGTCCCAGAGGTATTTATACTTGAAGTATCCGTCAGCAGTGGTGTGAAGCCTGGGATTACCCATCTCCTCGAGTATCCTGTCCTCTTCGAGCCAGGCCCACAACATGGAAAAATCGTCGATCTCCTCGAACTCGGCTATGTGGAAACGCCGGATGCGCCCCTGGAGAGCTGTATTCTTAAGGTAGTGGATGATCTCACTCTTCCCGGACGCCGGTCTTCCGAGGAGTATGAGGATGTCGAACGGGTCCTTTTTTTTCATGACGCAGTCTCAATAGGAATACTTGCTCCCCCCGATGAACTCCCTTAAGATGGAGCGTGCCGGCACAACGCTTTCGTCATCCCATGCAGGGATCTCCTCGAACATCGCCCGGACCCTCTTGGCCCTGTCGAGAGCGTCCTCTCTGTCCGTGTCGGACTCGAACTCCGCTATGAAATCGTCAAAGAGGTGTCCGAGCCGATGCTTCATGATGGGAAGCTCGTAGGGGAAGAAACTGTTTACTACGAAGTGCGCAGTCTTGAGCCGTGAAACGATATACCGGAGTTCCGAACGGCGGACATAGTGCCAGTGAGTGATCGTCTGCTTAGGGCTGTAGTTTCTGTACTGCATGTCGCGGACCATCCTGCGCAGCAGTCTGATGTCGGCCCACCGGATGAACAGGCCGTTAAGGTCCTTGAGCTGGGAGAGAGTCTCTATGTAGAGTTTAAACTTCAGGTCGTCGGGGATTCCTTCCATCATTTCGTCGTAGAGCCCGTGGAGTGAATCGATGAGGAGAATATCCTTTTCCCCGACAGCGAGCTCTCCCGCGACACCCTCTCTGTTGCCGGTCTTGAAGTTGTAAAACGGAACCTCTACGGTCTTTCCGGCAACGAGCCCTCTGAGGTGGCTGTTTATCAACGCCAGATCGATCGCCTGGGGCGTCTCGTAATCGTAGTCTCCGCTCGGGTCTTTCGGCTGGTTCTTTAGATCGAAGTAGTAATTGTCGACGTTGAGAGTCACGAACTTGTATCCATGTCCCTTCAATATCTCATCGATCTTGATAGTCGTGGTTGTCTTCCCGGATGAGGACGGCCCTGCTACGATGATGATCTTGATGTTGTCGATACTCTCGAGTATAAGATCCGCAGCGTCCTGGATCTCGTTCTGGTAGAACTGCTCAGAGGCTCGTACGAGTTCTTCAAACCTGTCCCGCTCGACGCAATGTGCGATCTGGGCCAGGGAAACACAGCCGTGGTCGACGCCCCAGGAGAGGGCCTGCCACAGCTTCTGATACGGTATGTTTTCCGAGGAGTAGGTGATGCTTCGCTCTCCGACGCGTTTCAGAGCATGCTCGTAGCGGTAGATGATGAATGCCTTTGCCGTTTTTGCATGCCCCCGTTCTATGAGGCACTTCTCCACGACGTCCTGGACCTCTTCGACAGTAGCGTAGCTGCCTTCGGTATATTTCGATTCGAGCATGAGGACAACGTCGTCCGTGACCCGCTCTGCAACGGCCCTGTCTCTTCCGCCGACCGCGATGGCGGCCTGGAAAATCGCCATTGTAATCTTTTCGCGGTTGAAGGGAACGACACTTCCGTCTCGTTTTATTACCTTTTCTATAATCACTACACAAACCTCTGTCGTATCTCTGATGAGGCGTAATCAAGGATCGCCACCGTAATGGCGATGAACCATACTGCGATCCCGGCTGCGCGGTAGTCGAGCAGTCTGATATACTGTACGAGCAAAAACCCGATGCCGCCGCCTCCCACGAGACCGATGATCGTCGACATCCTGACATTGATGTCCCAGCGGTAGATCGAGAAAGAGACGAAGGGAGGTATCATCTGTGGGACAACAGCGTACATGATCGTCTGGAGCCTCGTCGCGCCGGTCGCCTGGATTGCCTCTATGGGACCCGGGTCTATGCTCTCTATCGCCTCCGAGTAGAGCTTTCCGAGTGCTGCGATAGAGTGAAAGGTGAGAGCGATTATGCCGGCAAATGGTCCGAGGCCCACCCATACGACAGCAATGAGCGCCCATATCAGCGGCTCGATCGCCCTGATGACGTTCAGCACGGTACGGGTGAGGTAGTAAATCAACATGGCTACCCAGGAGTGAGACATGAGGTTTCTCGAAGCAAGAAAGCTCACCGGAATGGCGAATATGATTCCGAAGAAGGTTGCCATCATCCCCATGAAGATTGTTTCTGCCATCCGTGCGAGGGTGAGCCTCAGGGGATCGCCCACCATGAGCTTTCCGAGCCCCGTGACCTGCCGCGCCTCGACTTCGTGGTACTGAGGCCCCCGGGCGCTCGGAGGAATGAGCCGGTACGGCATGACGAGATCGAAGGTGAATTCACCATTCTTGTCGATCTCCACTGAAACGTACTGCCCCTCCTGGCGGGGACGGAACTTGTTTGAGAGAGAATCGATCCACCATATTTGGGTTACGGTATCGGGAACAAATCCTCTCCCTGTGAGTGTGACAACGGTCCCCTTTATGACCTTGTTATCCTCATCGAGTCTGGAGAGCTCTCCACACCTCGGCTCCACCATGAGGTACGGCTTGCCGGGGCTCTCCTCAGGGATGCGGGGAAGCTCTCCCTCCTCACAACCGATAAGGATCTCCGCTCTGGCCGAGATTTCCTGCTTCTCACGAGTCACTGCGACCTTCCACGGCCAGAGCACCCGTGAGAGAGGTGAGATGGCGTCCGGAAGCTCCTTGATCATCTTGTAGGGATTGATCTCCGAGATCTGCCACCCGAGTGAGAAGAAGATCACAACGATGAGGACGAAGATCCCGATCCCACCCCGTGTCTTGGGTTTTGTTTGCCGGTAGGCGTCCCACGCATTCCAAATCCAAAGGAGGAGAATGCAGGCGGCCACGAGTCCGACGAAGAAAGGACGCCTGTCGAACGCCTTCAGAAGCTTGGCAAAAAGATCGGCCTCGCGGTGCGCGAGCAGGTGTATCCTCCAGATGAGTAGGCCTGCTCCACTGCCGAGTGAGCCGAGGAGGAGAAATCCCCTCCTTAGCTGTCCTGCAAGCATCTGCCCGAGCCCGGGAACAAAGAGAGATGCTATTCCGGCGACAGGACCAGGCACAAGCGGCCGGAAGTCGGCATCCCCGGGTCCGGCTGACCAGGTTTCGGGCTTCTTTTTTTTGTTTCCAGCCATTATTCCCCGCCCTTTGCTTCGAACCCTGCCGAGACCCTTACAGCTTCCGCGCCGTAGATCTCTCTGAACTGTTCATCGGTCATCCGGCGGATATCCTCTCTCGTCCCCCGATAGACGATCCTGCCGTCCCTGAGCCCGATGACCCTGCTGGCGTACCGCTGAACGAGGTCGAGATAGTGGAGGCTGCAGAGAACGGTGATACCATCCTCCTGGTTCATCTGTTCAAGGTATCCGAGAATACTGTGGGCAAGAACGGGGTCGAGGGAGGCGACCGGTTCGTCCGCGAGTATCAGGCCGGGGTGCTGCATGAATGCGCGCGCGATCCCGACCCGCTGCTGCTGGCCCCCGCTCAGTTCGTCCGCGCGCTTGTGCGCCTGATCGAGGATGCCTACTCTCTTCAGCGCATCGGTTGCCAGCTTCCGGTCCTTTTCAGGAAAACGGTACAGCAGGCTCCTCAAAGGATTGACGTATCCGAGACGTCCGGAGAGGACATTGGTGAGCACGCTGGATCGTTTTACGAGGTTGAAGTGCTGGAAGATCATCCCTATCTGGCGCCGTATCTTTCGAAGCTCCGCCCCTTCAGCCCGGGTTATATCGGTACCGTTCCAGATGATCTGTCCCTCTGTCGGGTCTATAAGGCGGTTGATGCAGCGCAGGAGGGTCGATTTCCCGGAGCCGCTGAGACCGATGATGACGAGGAACTCGGCCTCTTCGACCTCGAAGCTGATATCTGTGAGCGCTCGGGTTCCGTCATCGTAGATCTTTGTAAGGTTTTTGATTTCGAGCATACCGCTTCCTCTCTATAAAAGGGGGAGCAGCACGCTCCCCCGATTTGAGAAGTAGTACTAGAAAGGCCGGCTACTCCTGAAGTTCTTCGATATCAAGTCCTGCTGCCTGCAGCACCTGCCTGAATGGATCGTAGAATGTATCGTCATGTTTTGCCAGTGCAGTCCACTGATACGCGATATTTAAAGCTTCCTTACCCTCATCCGTAGCTGCGATATCGAGAAGTGCGTTCACGATCTTTTCCCGCAGTTCTTGCGGTACCGACGGCGAAAACTGAACGCCGTCGTTCGGTATGTCGGTTGTAACCTCGATGACGATCACTTCTTCCATGACATCGGGGAAATCGTCCTCCAGCCGCGACCGAGCGTCGACATAGGTTGCGCCTCCATCGACATCGCCGTTGTATACGGCGGCGACTACAGAGTCGTGGGAACCGGCGTCTATGATCTCCCTGAGATCGGATTCAGGATTGATGCCGGCGGCCCTCAACGTGAGCATAGGAATGATCCAGCCGCTCGCCGAAAGGGGATCAGGGCGGGCAAACGTCTTGCCGCGGAGATCGGAAACACTCCTTATCCCGCTGTCGGCACGGACGATGATCTGTCCGTTATAGGTGGGGCTCCCGTATCGGACTGAAACAAGTGCTGCCTCTGCGACTCCCCTGTCCGCAGCCATGACATAGGCAAAGGTTGCGAGAGATGCCATATGAGCCTCCGGCGGATCGCTTGCGAGCGCTTCGATGACACCCGCGTACTCGGTTGCAACGTTCGTTTTGATGTAGAGACCCGTATTCTCGAACACGAGGTCTGCAACGGCACCGGCGCCGGAAGAAACGCGCTCCATCTCACCTGAAGGAACGAAGGACCAGATGATCGGGTTTTCCTCAGATCCAAGGGGTATCTTTTCCTTGGAACCTGCAAACGCAAATGTCAACGCGACCATAGTGAATAGAACAATAAGTACTGTCTTTTTTATCATATTCCCCCCTATTACTTTGAGTATATTTTGCTGCTGAGTATAAAGTTTGATGGTCAAAATTGTATCACATATTTTTTATTTTGTCTCTACAAATTTAAACGAATCTGTAAGCAGGGTTCTTTTTTGGTCTGCCTGTCATCCACTATGATTAATTGAAGTGGCCTTTTCTATCTCAAAAGCTTTTAAAATCATAACTTTCGATCGATAGGCTGTCTGTAAAAGGAATGCCCGGCCGCATCGTTTTGTCATACACAATCTCAAATAAACAGGTGAAAAACTCTCATAAAAGGGGTCCAGTGATTTCGGATATCTTCGAAATCCTCATTAAAAGAGCCCCGGCCTGCTGAATGTAGATCTTGAAAGGGAATATTTAAAAACATCGTTGATAATTGTAGCGTAAAGATATAGAATAATAAGCATAAGAAGAATAATGTTAAAATTGAAATTCATCCGGCAGGTAAAAGAAATCTATCATGAAAGAAAAGCGCACCTATATACTCGATACCCTTCCTGACTGTATCCGTATTGTCGGCAGGGATAAAAAGGTACTGTGGGTAAACAGGGGATTCGAGAAGCTCATCGGAAAGGATAAACGCGAGCTTTGTGGAGAAAACTGCCACACACACTTCTGTCCGGAGAGGATGCTCGGGGAGGAAGGCTGTTATTTCGATACAATTGACAAAGGTGAGCCTGTTCCCCAAAGGGAGATTACGCTGAAAGACAAGGGAGGAAAGAGCAATGTGTTCCTCGCCTCCTATACTCCTTACAAGAATGAGGACAGTGGGGTCACAGGGGTTATAGAATATCTGAGAGAGATCACGAATTTAACGCAGATGAGGACAGCACTTGAGGAGCAGTTGCTCCGCTCCAAGGTGGTCCTCGGTAAGACCGTCGACTCTCTGGTAAGCGCTATTGAGTCACGCGACCCCTACACCGCAGGACACCAGCGTAAGGTATCTCAGCTTGTGAGAAAGATTGCGCAGACGATAAAGCCGGAGGACAGAAGGTGGGTCGAGGGGCTTCGAGTGTCTGCCCAGCTTCACGACATAGGGAAGATATGCGTCCCTGCAGAGATTCTCTCTCGTCCGGGAAAACTCGGCAGGGAGCAGTTCGAACTCATCAAACTACACAGCGAAACGGGATACAGGATACTGAGTAACATCGAGTTCACATTTGGGTTCCCCTTCACGAATGCGATCCTTCAGCACCATGAGCGGCTGGATGGAACAGGGTATCCGAAAGGCCTCTCGGACAGTGAAATAATACTGGAGGCAAGGATACTCGCAGTTGCGGATGTCATGGAAGCCATGGTAAATCACCGGCCGTACCGGCCGGGCCTCGGTACTACATGTGCTCTGGACGAAATAACAAAGAATGCCGGCAGTAAGTACGATCCGGAAGTTGCAGAGACCTGCAGGGGAATCTTTTTGGAGGATAAGTTTGAGTTCAGGGAGATTCTCCCAGCATCCTGATCGCTGCTTGCAGCTGTCAAAAGCAGAACCAACAGAGCCATCTGCGATGTTTCTAAGATAAATTCCCACAATAAGATAGGGAGTTAGTGAGAAATATTTTACCCCAAGAAACAGCTATAATTGGCACATATCAGGCAGTTATTGAAGCGGGTGGCCAAAATTGACCCCATAACG
>DATKZJ010000061.1:0-38324 GCA_035527995.1 Spirochaetota bacterium
GCGGTCGAGAAGGCAGCGTGAGATAGGCGGCAGCGCTCCTGCGAAGGCAGAGGACGCTGTTTCAGAGTATGAAGAGGGGACCCTCATCCCCTCCGTGGTCCGGGAGGCATTCGATGCGGAGTGGGCTTTGCCGCAGGCCGCTCTTGACCTGCGTGAAGAAACGACACTGGAGCGTCCAGCTGAAACGAGCGCCCCGGCTGAACAGAAAAGCAGTATCCCTCCAACCATGGAGAGGGGGGAGGGTGTGAGTGAAGAGATAGAAACCAGGAGGATAAAGTCGCTTGAGGGCACAATAGAGCTTGTGTTTAAGAAGGAAGAGAAAGAAACATCGTTCTGGGAGAGGATAGGGCGGCTTCCCTCTCTCCAGCGTGCGATTGTCCTCTCAGAGGTGCTGGGCCCCCCGAAAGGAATAGAAAAACCCGATTGAAAAGGAGGGTTGCATGTACGTCACTGTAGTGTACGTTCACGTGAAGGCTGGTCATGAGCAGGACTTTATCAAAGCCTCTGAGAAGAATCATAAAAACTCTGTTATGGAGGATGGAAACCTGCGGTTTGATGTCCTTCAGATGGCAGACGACCCGGAATGGTTTGTTCTCTACGAAGCATACGAAAACAGGGAAGCAGCAGCACGTCACAAGTCAACTCCCCACTATCTGACCTGGCGCGAGACCATAGCAGACTGGATGGCGGAACCGAGGAAAGGGGTTGTGTATAACGGTCTGCTTCCCCAATAATCTAAAGCACCAGTACCTCCCGTATGTAACAGCCGAATGCCGGGGGATACGGCGCTGTCTCATTTTCCTTCAAAGACGGGGGCTTTCATTTTTCCGTGAGGCTCTGCTTGGTGGAGTCCACAGACAGCGGATCTCGTCACCGGAACCATTTGGAGGAGGGGATGTTCATCCTCTAGGGAACAGGAACTGTAAAAAAAGAGATTGGTGAGGAGAAGTTCGATGAGGGCGATTTTCTAACCAGAAGCACCAGTTCATAAACAGGTGGTTTCAAATGGCAGACGTTTTAGAGAATGGAATCTGTATCGACCAAAGCTTCAAGGCGGAGATGGGAGAGGTTGATATAAAAAATATATGAGGTCGATCCCAGTAGTTTTGGCAGATGCCAAAACTACACTGTATCTGTCCGAAATGTTCTCAATAAAATGAGAATTGTAGCCGTCATAACCGATCCTGGTGAGTGCAAACACTCACTCGAAGTGGACAAAATATTCGAAAAGTATACACATGGTACCTGGTACCATGTGTATACTTTTAAATCATTGACCAAAAAGAAAAGAGAAAGGGGGTCAAATCTGCCCTTGACTCTTTTAATAGGTTGCTCCTTCAAGATGCTTTTTTTCCAGATCTTTCTCTTCCTTCATCCTCTCTTCCAGGAGAGAACATATATTACTTACAGTAAGCTACTTCCTTATATAATACCATGCTTCGGGATACTCTATCCCCAAAGATCGAGACACGAGTATAATGAGGTTCATATGAATAATATGGGTCAAGTAAAGATTTGACCCCTTCTCTCGAGAGGCACAAAAGGCCTGGAAGATGCTGAAGGTCTACAAATTGATTCCGCTGGTAATGGCAGGGAGAACCTTTGTAGATGGAGAGTTGAAGGAAGCGGCATGACCAATTTTAATCGTGGGGTGTGCTCATAAAATCCACAAAATTTGACAATATCTCTTAGATCTTTTTTGAAATGTAAAGTTAGTTCACATTGTTAAGATCGTAAACTGACTACATTTAGTACGTGTAAATCAGATATAGCTTCACGGTGAATTGTTTATATAATATAATGGAGGTAGTTTAATGGCAGATTTCAAAGGTATGGATGAGGTTTTGATCGAAGGTAATGCCGGGAAGGTGAGAGAACTTGTTCAGGCGGCAGTTGATGAAGGAGTAGGACCACAAAAAACACTCGGCGAAGGTTTGATCTCCGGAATGGAAGTGGTGGGTGTTCGGTTCAAGAACTGTGAGATATACGTCCCCGAGGTGCTGGTGAGCGCCAGGGCAATGCTTCTCTCAGGACGGTCGGGGAAACACCGCGGGGACAGTACTGAACACGAGCTGATCGTGGCTCGGTAGGATGTGATCCGCCATCCTGCGCACCTTGCCCATGGAGGAGAACCAGTCCGCGCGTGAATAGATATGCCCGCATGGTATGTTCTTCTCGATGTTCTCGTAGAGGAAGACATTATCACCCGGGATAGCGTAGATACCGCCGTCGGTTTCGACGAGGAGGGTTTGTCCGCCCGGCGTATGTCCCGGAGTATGCACCACCCTGATACCGTCCGTGATCTCCGCGTCACCGTCGATAATCTCGAAATCGGTCCCCCAGAACGAAGGCTTCTCTCCGATGAGCGGCGAGAAGTATGGAGTGAGTTCGTCCGGCAGCGGGGCGAAGGCATACCGTAGCTCGGATTGCTGTACGTAGAATTTTGCATTGGGAAACAGGTGGTTCTGCCCGCAGTGGTCGAAATGGAGGTGCGTGAGGATCCCGATCCTTATCATAGCCGGGTCCACCCCCATGTCCCGAAGCACCACATCGAGCTTCTGGTCCTCGTTCCGCCATGCACGCTGCTTCTGAATTCTCTCCGACCTTTCAACCGACTCGAAACCGGTATCGACGATAATTTTCTCCGGTCCGTCCGACACCTCGAGAAGAAAACTGATATTCGGGATACGTATCACCGTACCGCTGTCTTTGAGGTAGGTCCCGATCGATTTTTCCATCTCGATGGTACCCGTCTGTATAGCTGTAATCTTCCATTGCCGCATGGTTCCGCACCGTCTCTCGCCTAAGATAATATATTATTCGCTGATCGTATTAGCCGTTACTCTTCCTCGAATATCCTCTTCTTGTTGACCTCAGGACTCTTCTCCAGCACATATGAAGGAACCGGAAAGGGGATATCGTCAAAGTTGTAGAGAATCGGAACACGGTTCAACGTTTTCTTTGTTTGCACCAACCCCTCGTACATCCGCTCCAGCTTTCCTATCGGCACGCCCATAATCATCTCGTCGTCCCGGGCCATACCGTGCCGCCTGTCTCCCATATCGGCTACCGCCATTCTCACCGTATCGTCTATCACCGGCCAGGTCAACACCTCGTAGCAGCTGCCGCCGTGTGTGTTCGAGCTCAGTTCGACACGGCCGTCGCCCCAGTTCCAGGTGTGCGCATATTCGAGCGCGAGCATCTGTATGGGGTTCCCCAATATCTGAACGACATCTGGGATTATCGGTATCTTGTCCAGTGGGCAGGCACCGATCGCCGCATACTTTCCCTCACCGATTTACTATCCACATACAATCTAGCCGGTACTCTTGATTTACTTCGTTCTTATCATGTAGTTTATTCTTCCCCGTACGGTACGGTCGCCTGATACGGGGTTGAACTTCAGCTTCCGTACAGTATCGAGCACTGAAGCGTCGACATCCGGGTAGCCGGTGGAGCGCTCCACCTTGATCGACGAGGTGTGCCCTTCGGGCGTCACCGCAAAAGATACGACTATATCGAGGTTGAGTCCCTCTTTGTTTACCCAGGAAGGTATTTCCGGGTTTTTTATCGGAGAGAGAAGGGACCTCTCCTCTCCCTCCTCCTCCCATGTGATGACAGGTCCCCCTTTTGAAACAGCGACACCCTCCGTGGGAACAGTTGATGCTGCACTTCCCTCGGCTGACGTTTGCGGGGTTTTGTCGCTGTCGGTTACAAGCGCATCGTCCAGTCTCGATAGATTGAACTGAGACGGTTTTTCAGTATCTTCCTTCGTCAGAAACTCCGGGGGGACGCTCGCCGGTTTTTGGTTTTCCGTCAGAGTGGGTACTTCCAGGCCGGCGGGGAGCTTCTCATCTGCCGGGATGATAACTCTTCTGATGCCTTCGGTCAGCACCTCATCCTCGGCCGGTTCCAAAGCCCTCGGAACAACAGCTTTCGGGGCGGTCTCCCGCGGGACTGAAGGAACGAGAGTCGGGCTTTTGGGTCTTTCCACCTGTGGGATGGTGGGCTGCGGCTTCGGTAACTTCACCGTCTCTTCCACGGCCGGGGGTGAAGATATTTCCGTAATCTCGGGGGCTTTTTTTACGACCACCGGCTCGAATTCCTCGATCGTGACGTATATGGGGCCGGTATACTCAAGCTCCTCCTCCGGCTTGAGAGGATACACCCACTGCAGGACGATGAACAGCAGCCCATGGAAAAGCAGGGCAAACATAATGCTCAGCATGAATCTGCCGGCGCCCTGCTTTGAACCGCCGCCCGATGTCATATCAACTCCCGATGTTACCAAATCCCTCTCCTCATATCTCGTATTGAGATAACATTTAATCTTCCTGTCGTGTTTTAAGGTTTACGCCTTTGAAGCCATTTTTCCTCAGTGTATCGAGCACATCAACCATGAGGCTGTAGGAAACCTCCTCGTCTCCTTCTATTACGACCGTCTTTATCTCCTCCTTTTCCTCCTCCGTAAGCATGGCGAGCTTGCTCCTGAGTCCGTTAATATTGTAGCGTTCCTTGTTCAGATATATCTCCTCCGCCGAAATGATGGTTACCACAAACTTCGTCATGACCACGGGCTCGCTCGTCTCGGAACCCGGGAGGACGAGACTGATTCCAGGGGTGACGATAAACGTCGTCGATACCATGAAGAACACGACAAGCTGGAACACAACGTCTATCAGAGGTATCAGTTCTACGTTAGTTCTGGTTGTGAGGGATCTCCGAAACCTCATCCTCATGTTTCTTACCTCCAAGGAGTAGTACGAGCTCGTTAACCCTGTTTTCGAGACGAATTATTGTATGGTTTACCTTGCTGACGAGAAAGTTATAGAAGACGATCGCGGGAATACTCACGATTATGCCCGCCGCCGTGGTGAGCAACGCCTCGGCGATTCCCTTGGCAAGAAGACCGGGGTCACCGACGCTGCCGAACCTCCCCAGGACACCGAACGCTGCAATGTTTCCTGTTACTGTACCCAGAAGTCCAAGGAGGGGAGCGATGTGAGCAACCGTGCCGAGGGCGGGGAGGTGCTTTTCCATATTCGGGATCTCGAGGTTTGCCGCGTCGAGGATCGAATCCCGTATGGTATCGGACGGATATTTACGGTGATCGATACCCACCCGCATGAGGTTCGTGATAGGAGAGGGGTTGTTCTCGCATATGGAGAGCGCCTCATCGTAGTGCCCTTTGCTCAGGGTGGTTTTCAGACGGTTGATCATCTGCTCCTCGTCGACCCTGATCTTTCTGAAGTAGAGGAGTCTCTCGATGATGATAACCGCAGCAACGATCGAGAGAAACGCTATGATCCACATTATAACGCCGCCCTTGATAAGTATGTCAATCATGCTTAACTCCTTAAAAGTTGATCTGTGCTTTCAGGATGATCCCGAACCCTTGTTCTATATACGGATACCAGCTGTATCGGGGCGCCCCGATGATCGGCAGGAGCAGATCGCTTACCTCGAGCGAGAGTTTAACGAAGTCTATGGGCCTGTAGAAACCGTAGAGATCGATAACAGGGGCCTGGACCCAGTCATGCTCTCCCACAAGGAGGGATGACAGCAATCCTCCACCGTACCTGCCCTGCTGCTCTGCCGCTTCGAGGTCAATATTGAACCTGTACCTGGGGAAAAATGCGGGGTTGTCCAGAAATTCCGAGGCAGCGCCGAACTGCGCGGTAAAGACCTTTGTCACATTCCACCGGGCTCCGAGGTTTACCCCGAGGCTAAACGCCTCGGTCTGAACCGGTGTAAAGAGTCCTGAAGCCGGGTCCATGGTCTCGGTAAAAGTGAGCATACCGCTCTCGCTCATAAACGAGACATCGGCGGAGAACATCCACCTGTCGGAAAAAAACAACCGCGATCCGATATCGAAGAACCAGCCGTGATTATCTTCTAGCGTGATAGGAACGGAAGAATAACGATAATTATAGAATATATCGATGAGGTTGTACTCTTCAATCCTGTATCCGGCCTTTGCCTGAAGCGAGAATAGATCACTCGGGGTAGCGGTGATGGCGAGATGGAATGGGACGAGATGGTTCGTCGGTTCGCTGTAGAACCACCCGACGCCGCCGTCGAGCCGGTACTTTTCACCGAGGTCGACACCGAAATCCCCGCTCACACCGACCCTTGTGACGAGAAGGTTTGTCCTGTCCGGAACATTTCGATAGCTCAGCCTCGGGGTGATGCCGAGGTACCAGTTATCCATCAGAAGCTCTCCCCTAATCTGTGGGGAGAGGACGATCTCCCGGGTCTGGCTTCCCGACGGTGTTCCTGTCAGAAGCTGGGATGAGACCCATCCATCGATGTTTCCCTTCAGCAGGAGCCGCTCACTGATCCTGTAATTCGCGGTGACGGCCCCTTTCAGGCTGCGGTTGAGCTTGGAATAGTATGTTCCATATCCCTGAAGCCCCCGTTCGAAATCGGAAAACTCAGCCTTCGTTTTGATCTCGAATTCGCCGAGTTCGAACCTCAGCATTCCCTTGAGGGTGTCTTCTCTGGAGTTGTACCCGGAGCCCGGAGGTTTGTCCGAGAAGCCGTCCAGCATCTCATGCCTGAAGAAGAGCGTTCCCTCGGGAAGCTCTCCGTACTTGTGGAGGGATATGCTTGAGAAAAAGTGATTGGGGATTCCCGCACCGATCGTGGCCTCTGCAGCGAAATCTTTTTTCCCGGTCGGAGGAGTTGAACCCTCGTCCGGCATCGCGATCCCGAGTGATGTCTCCTCTATCTCCAGCTCACCGGGCTCGGGGAGTGGATGTTCCCTCCACGGGGTCGGGAGCTCCTCGGATTCCGGGAGACCTGCTCTCACCTTTTCAACACTAAGGTCTTCTATCTCGAGAACGACGCTGGGAAGCACGATCTCCGGCTCCTCCGGTTCCATCTCCTGCGCGAGTGATGGCTGCACACGAAGTGCGAACATAAGGAGGACTGTAAAGTATAACGTCCAGCGCTTCATCTGTTGTTCTCCAGCAGTTTTTTTCCCTCGGTTACCCATTCGGAATCAGGGAAATGTCTTTCGAGTCTTTCGACGAGCTGTCCGGCATCCCTCTTTTTCCCCGCAAGCTGCATCATCTGGGCGGCCCTGAAAATTGAGTACGCCATAAAATCCCGGTCGTCCTGCTTCTTGAGGGAAGCGTTATAGAACTCCTCTCCGGCCCTCACATAGTCTTTTGTTTTGTAGTAGAACTCTCCGAGCAGGAATTGAGCCTCGGCCTCGGATGCCGGGTCTTTCCTGAGCACCACCTGGCTCAGCATTTGAAACGCCCGCTCGAGCTTTTTTTCTTCTTCGATATATATACTGGAGAGTTCAACCATCGCGTCTCGCCCTTTATCTGTCTCGACGCCTCTGTTTTTACTGATGAGGGCAAGAAGCTCGGCCTCTCTCTTCTCGAGGCCGAAGAGAAGGTATCGGATCTCCTCCAGCCGAAGCTCCGCCTTTACCGCCCTTGCATACTCCGGATACCCGTCTGCGAGCCTCTCGTAGTAGCCAAGCGCCTTTTTATACTCACCCGCGTCTGTGTAAACTTCCGCGGAGAACCTCAGTGCATCCGGGATGAATGTGGAATCCTGCTGAGTATCGATTATGATCTCCCAGAGAAGAACCGCGGCTCTCGGCTCTTCGAGCCTGAAGGCACACATGCCTTCCCAGTAGAGCGACGCGTCCGTGAGCTTTCCTTTCGGATAGTGTGCCCTGTAATCAGAAAAGGAAGCTCTCGCTTCGGAGTAGAGGTCATGACTGAAGTAGAGGTCTCCCTTCCTGTACAGTGACTCTCCGGCCAGCTTGCTATCCGGGTATCTGCTGAAGAGCAGATCGTAGAGCGAGGTGGCTTCTATTACCTGTCCCTCCTCGGCCAGCATCGTTGCGTGCTCGAAAAGCGCGTCGACGGCGTAGGGGGAGTCGGGAAAGCTCGTGTATAGACCTTCGAAACTTTCTTTCGCCTCGCGGGTACGGTTCATGTTCTTTAAAGATTCTCCCCTCAGAAGCGCGGCCTTCTGCTTCAGCGGGGGTTTTCCATCACGGGCCAGCTTGGAAAAGAGGGTCTCCGCCCTCTCGTACTCTCCCATGCTGTAGTAGCTCCATCCGCTGACGTAGAGTGCCTGTTCGTAAAGCTCGTGGTCCGGATAGCGGCGAATAAATTCGTCATATATGTTTGCGGCCCTTGCGAGGTTGCCGAGCCTGTAGTAGGACCACCCTGTATAGAACTCCCTGTAGGGAAGCAGGGAGTTCAGCCCGGTCTGTGACAGCATCGCAGGGGTGGTTACGGAAAGGGTCGTGATTGCATTCTCGTACAGCTTGAGAGAGATCTGGGAGAGGCCCATGATGTAGTGGGCCTGCAGATACGCATAGGGATCCGAAGATACGAGATCGGGCCGAGAGGAAAAGAGGCCGTTTGCAGCCGAGACGACTTCACCGAACCTCTTCATCGAGAAGAGAACCTTTATGAGGTCGAGTCGTGCTCTGACATCATCGGGATATCGATCCACAAACACCTTCAGAGTTTCAAGGGCCGAAGAATTGTTGTTCATCTTAATGAATATGGTGGCCTTCAGTCTCAGCATATCGCTCTCATCGCTGTCCAGGAAGCGCAGCGCTTCATCATATCTGTCCAGTTTGTAGAGATAGAAAGCCATGAGGTAGCGTGCTTCACCTCCTTTCTCATCCTCTGCGAGAGGCCGCAGGAGCGACACAGCCTCTTCGTATTCTCCCCCGAGGACTAGGAGGTTGCTGTAGCGTAGGACAACACTCTCCGGCTCCTTCTGCGAGTAGGCGAGGTAATCCTCTAATATGGTGCGGGCTCTTTCATTGTCGCCGCGCTGCGTGTATATCTCGGAGAGGTATAGAGGGGTGATGGGGGCCATACGCCCGTAATCATCCCTGTTCCACACCTTTTTAAAGAAGTGCTCAGCCAGCTGCGGCTCTCCCCGGTTGAAGCTCTCGATACCGATCCTAGTCCAGAGGTCTTCGAGAAGCATCTCTGTTCCGCGCAGCCTCTCCTCTGCCTTCCCAATGATCTCTTCCATGAGGGCAAAATCGTCGTTCTTCTGAGCTATGGTGTAGAGGCGTCTGTAGGCGACTGATGCGGTTTCGTCGCTTACCCCTGCAAGTTCACTCACAAGCTCCCAGTAGAGTTTACCAGCCTGTTGCGAGTTTTTGCTGTTCCAGTACGCCTCGGCCCTATAGAGGAGAAACCTCTCTCTCCACTGTGCCGGGATCTTTTCCAGATCTATCCTCTTCTCGAGGGCGATCACTTCGTCGTACGCCCCCACCTTGAGGAGAGTGTAGCTGTAGATTACCGCTTCGTAGGGGCTTAACCCGCCAACACCGCTTTCTGCGACGAGGGATTTCATCGAACCGGCTGCTTCGTCGTACTGTTCCAGGGCCAGCTCAGAGAGGGCCTTGTAGAGGAGTGCCTTTTTAGAGAATTCAGGATCGGACGTTCGCTCGAGGAAGAGGTCGAAACGTTTTCGTGCCTCTTCATAGCTTCCGAGGTAGTACGCTGTCGTGCCCTTCCAGAAGGGAACGTATTCGATATACCGAGTTGTTCTGTATCGTTTCTCTACCGCGGAGAACTCGTCGTAGGATTCCTGGAAGAGGCCGAGTCTGAATAAACAGACAGCTATCCTGTATCTGGCGTCAGGCGCAAGCGGGGAGATAGGGAACTGCTCGACAAGCTCCCTGTAGGTCCCCAGAGCGACCACGTACTGCTTGCTGAAGTATCTGCTCTCCGCCTCTCTGAAGAGATCGTCAGGGGCTGCGTACGCACATAACGATAGCGGAAGAACGAGAAAGAGAATAGCGAATAATGTTCTCTTCTTAATGTCCCGTATCATATACACAATATAGCCCAGGAAAGTCATTCCTTCAATCGCTATTAGACGCTGTGTATCCGCCCGTAGCAGCCTTCGATGATCCTATCGTAGTTCTCTCTGTAGAGTTTTACGGCCCTGGGAAGCGTGTCGAGGATATCCTGAGCGGTGATGCCGTCTTCGCCGATCTTTTCGGCTGCGATGTCGCCGGAGAGCCCGTGGATAAATATACCGGTGCGTGCCGCATCCTCGATAGAGAGCCCGAGACCGTACATTGCGGCGACCGTTCCGGTGAGTACATCGCCTGACCCCGCGGTCGCCATTCCTGAGTTGCCGCTGAGGTTGATGTACACCCGTCCGTCCGGGTATCCGATGAGCGAGTGCGCGCCCTTGAGAACAACAACCGCATTCAGATCGGCAGCCTCTTGCTGCACGATCGTAACCTTGTTATCGTCGATCTCGGAGACTGGCTTCCCGGCAATCCTCGCCATTTCTCCGAGGTGGGGTGTGAGCACCGTGGGGTCGTCACGGCCGGAAACGACACCTTTTTCTTTGCATACCGCTGTAATCCCGTCTCCATCGAGGATCAGCGGTTTTTTTACTCTCCGCATGAGCTCGCGGACGAGCTGCTGTGTCTCCTCGTCGAGGGAGAGGCCGCACCCCACGACAAGGAGGTCTGCTTTTTCGGAAAGCTCGAGCAGATGGTCCAGGTTTCTCAGCGCGATGCTTCCCGACCCGGTTTCATCCTGCGGAACGTACACTGCTTCCGAACCCTTTGATGCGATATGAGGACAGATCGATCGGGGAAGGGCGAGCCTTGCGTATCCTCCGCCCGCACGAAGAAAGGAGATCGCTGAAAAGTAGGGTGCCCCGTAGTAATTTGGTGCGCCTGCGACGAAGAGGACATCACCGAAATCTCCCTTGTGACCGTCCGGTTTCCTCTCCGGGAGTACCGCCGGACTGTTAATCTCTGTTTTGAGATCTTCGCCGGACAAAAGCGTCGGAGGAAAGCTGATAGTGGAGACTGTAAGCTTCCCGCACAGAGAGTATCCGGGATAGAGAATATTTCCGAGCTTCGGGGCGCCGAAGGTGATCGTGTGGTCGGCACGGACCGCGGCCCCCATAACCTTGCCCGTGTCACCGTTTACTCCGGACGGGATGTCGATAGAGAAAACAGTCTTTCCGCTTTTGTTGATGATCTCAATTACTTTCCTGTAAATTTCCTGTACCTCTCTGGTGATCCCGGTTCCGAATATTGCATCGACCACGGCATCGCAGTGCGCGATTGTCTTATGCAGAGAGCCGAGCGAACGAATGGACTCGATCTCAAGGGGGAGCCGCTCGACGATTTCGAGATTCATTTTTGCTGCACTCTTGAAACCGCCCTTGTCTCCGAGTGTGAATATGTGGACCCGTCCGTCTTCAGAAAGGATCTTCCTCGCAACGACAAAGCCGTCGCCGCCGTTGTTCCCGCCCCCGCAGATCACAGCGAACCTCTTGTTTTTGACGCCGAACTCATTCCGGATTAATGTGTACGCTGCGAGCCCGGCGTTTTCCATGAGGAGCTCCTCGGATATGAGAAAACGCTCGGACGCCGCCCTGTCGAGTTCCCTCATCTGCTCTACCCGGCATACCTTCATGACGCACTCCTTTCTCTTCACAGATTATCCTGAATCACCAAAGGCTGTCAAGGGAAAGAGGTCCATTTGCCAAGAGGTCCATGTACCAAGAGGTACATTTACGGACCGATCAAACTCAGGTAAGCCATTCTGGCCGCATCGCCCCATTGACTTTTTATTGCACCAAATAAGATACTCTCCCCTGTTCAGGATATGCCCTGCTTCTCCTATCCGTGATCCGGTTTTTATTCCTGCTTGATGCTGACTGTATAGCATGATAACATATCTATTTCAGGGGAGCAAAAAAAGATGCGAGCAAAAAGATATATTCCTTTAATCGTCTTTACGGCAGCCTGCCTTGTGTTTCTCTCCTGTTCCGCTACTCGGGACATCGTTACCGAGAGGGTCGTCAGGCTTCCAAGCGTAAGAGTCGTCTCAGCAGAGATCAGGAGTCTTTCCTTCACTGAGGCGAAGCTTCTCTTCGATCTGATGATAAACAATCCCAATCCGATAGGACTCACAACAGAGGGGTTCGAGTATGAGTTTCTTATTGAGGGCGAGTCCTTCTTAAAGGGGAAGCAGGAGGGCCGGGTTCAGATCGATGCGAACGGCTCGAGCATCATCCCGTTTCCCCTGGTGATAGAGTACGCGAGTATATACAGGGCGTTCGAGCTCCTGAGGGAGAAGGACAGTGCTGAATATGCACTGAACCTCTCGCTTTTCTTCGATCTCCCTCTACTCGGAAGGGTGGAGGTACCAGTACGGCATCAGGGCGAAATACCGCTTTTAAAGCTGCCGAGGATTGTGCCCTCCTCGTTGAGAGTCGAACGTATCAGTCTCTCATCGGCGGACCTCGTACTGAGTCTCACAGTCGAGAATCCGAACCCGTTCGAATTCGATGTCTCCCTTTTCCGTTATGAGCTCACCATTAACAGCAGGCAGTGGGCGGAGGGCATCTCCAGGGACATTGCGGTACGTCCGAAGCAGAAGAGCGTAGTAGAAATCCCCCTCTCCATAAATTTCATCGAGATAGGAGAATCGATCCCCGGCCTGCTCGCAGGGGAAGAAATTGTGACGTACGAGCTCAGGGGAGAGGTCAACATACTCACCCCGCTCTCCTTGCTTGGGGAGATCGCTCTCCCGTTCGCCCTGTCTGGAGAGATCCCAATCTTCCAGTGACAAAGGGTGTACTGCTACCCTTTTACCAGGCTGTCGAACTGCCCCACAGAGACCGCGGGGTATGTGGAAAATGATATGCCCGTGAGCCTGCTGAGCATAACCGAGAGCCGCATGGCATCATCTGTACCTGGAAGATCCACGACGAAAAGGAGATCGAAAGCTCCGAGGAGCGCGTACATTTCGTGAATTTTACCTCCCATCCGGGATATTATCTCTTCCGTATTCTGCGTGCGCTTCGGGCTCATCTCCTTGATCGCTTCCGGAGAGTACTTACCGAGCATTACGAATGTCTGCATGGCATTCCTCCTTACTGAAAATAGCGATATTATTGCTCTAAAGGATATAGTAACAGATTGCGAAAGCGGGTTCAACTGTTTTCAATTGACATTTCATTGTCTTTCGGGTACTGTAAATTTTACTGTGAGCGTTTTCGGCGTTTTCGGGCATTTGATCTCGAAACTGCCTGTACCGGGAAAAATATTTACACCAGGTAACCAAAACGGTCCGGCACGAAATCACGTAGATATTCGGACGTAATGCACCGGGCGGCAACAGCGTCCACCTGCTGTTTTACAGCTACCTTGCATTATATGCTGCAATTCTTCATATATATACATTGATGAAGCTTTAGTGTACAAAGTCAGGAACACTATTTCATCCGAGTTCCTGTTACCAATTCGCGACTCATCTGCCAGCCGATACCGAGGAGAACCCTTCATGAGGGTTGCAAGTGATATAGGGGGGACTTTTACAGACCTCGTATTTCTTGATGAATCCACGGGCGAGGTCGGGGCGAGCAAGTCGTCGACCACGCCGAAAAATATCGCCCTCGGAGTCATTGAGACCCTGAAAAGAGCTGCACTGAGAGTACAGGATACGACATTCTTTGTCCACGGATCCACCATAATAATCAATGCACTGACAGAGCGAAAAGGCGCCAAGACGGGCCTCATAACAACAAAGGGCTTTAGGGATGTTCTCGAGATTACCCGCGCAAACCGTCCGGACCTGTACAATATGTACTACACCAAACCGAAACCGTTCGTCCCGAGGCAGTACCGCCTCGAAGTGAAGGAGCGCGTGAACTACCTGGGGGAGGAGCTTTTACCTCTCGATGAGGAGGAAGCGGTAAAGGCCGTGCAGTATCTAAAAGATGAGGGTGTCGAGACGATAGCCGTCTGTTTCCTCCACTCATACGCGGCCCCCCGTCACGAGAAACGGTGCGGTGAAATAGTAAGGGCTGTTGCGCCTGATATTCCGGTCACACTGTCATGTGAGATCACCGGGGAGTGGCGCGAGTACGAGCGTACAAACACCGCAGTGCTCAACAGCTATGTGCTGAAGACGGCAGGTAACTACCTCGACAACCTCGAGAGAAACCTATCCGGCATGGGGATGGGGAAGGTATACCATGTGATGCAGTCGAACGGAGGTACCGCAACATTCGAATTCGGGAAGCGGGCTCCGATCAATATGGTGGAATCGGGGCCTGTCGGCGGTGTAATCGGAGCCTCGGTGATCGGGAAGCTTATCGGCGCTCCGAATGCGATCTCCCTCGATGTGGGGGGGACCACAGCGAAGGCCTCTCTCATCGAGGGAGGTGATCCGAGGATCACGACAGAGTACAGGATAGAGTGGAGGCCCGACTATGCAGGGTATCCGATACTCGTTCCCACTGTCGACATCGTAGAGATCGGTGCCGGAGGAGGCTCGATCGCATGGGTCGACGCTGCAGGCGCGCTCCGCGTGGGCCCGGAGAGCGCTGGCGCGGATCCCGGCCCGGCGAGCTACGGGCGGGGAGGCGACAAGCCCACCGTAACGGACGCAAACGTGCTCGCAGGGAGAATAAACCCGGACTACTTCCTGGGCGGCGAAATCCCGCTGGATGTCGATAGCGCGAAGAGGGCGATGAGGCCGGTTGCGGATGCATACGGCATCACGATCGAGCAGGCGGCGATGGGCGTGATCCGTCTCGCGGATTCCAACATGGTGAATGCCCTCAAGCTCGTCTCTGTGCGGAGGGGATACGATCCCCGTGAGTTCGTAATGGTTGCCTTCGGCGGCGGCGGAGCGATGCATGCAGGTGCTCTGACACGGGAGCTCAAGGTAAAGAAGGCGGTCATCCCGACGAATCCCGCTGTTTTCTCCGCGTGGGGCATGCTCATGACGGATCTCCGCCAGGATTTTATCAGGACGTTCATCTGCAGGACAGACCGCATTGATCCCGCCCGGATTACTCTGTTCTTCACCGATATGGAAGAGCTGGCAATGCAGTTCATGAAAAAGCAGCAGATCCCCGAGGATCGAATTGTTTTCCAGAGGTATGCCGATATGCGGTATTTGGGGCAGGAGCATACAGTCAAGGTTCCCGTCCCGTCCGGGCAAATTGAAGCGGAGCAGATTCCCGATATTAACGAGCGGTTCGGAAAACTGCACGAGCAGAGGTATACCTTCCGTCTCGATGCCGTGGTGGAGCTGGTGAACTACCACCTCACAGTGCTCGGTGTCGTGGAGAAGCCGGACCTGGAGAAGGTCGGCTGTGACGGTCTGGAACTGAGAGAAGCTCTGAAAGGGAAAAGGAGCGTGAACTTCGATGAGCTCGGGTTTCACACGAGTCCGATATACGAGCGGGACCTTTTGCCTGTAGGAGAGCGGATCCCGGGTCCGATGGTGATAGAGGAACCGGCGTCTACAACAGTTGTGTTTCCGGACCAGAGTTTGATTCGGGACGAGTACGGCTTTCTGCATATCGAAAACCGGTGATGGGTGAAGCCGAGCCGAGACTCAGCGGGATCCGGTTCTACCTGCGGGAAAAGACGGTTATTAATAGAGCTAATGTGGGGTTTTTATCGCTAAATTGGATTATTTATAGGATTACATAAAACGGGAGTTAAAAACGGTCGGAATATCAACATTGAATTATATATATTTCGTTAATATCGACCTAATAATATTTTGTCACGATATTTTAACGATATCGGGCTTTAGCAGGCTTTAGCGGGCTTCAGCCCTGCTGCAGGCGGCGCTCAGGGAATGGGTTTCGGATTTCACTGTGGTTTTTACCTTAGTGCGGTTTTTTCAAAGATTGCTATGCAATCAGATTGCATAGCAATGGATTTCGATGTAAAAAATAATGTTTACGGTGAAAAAAGCGTTAAAAGCCCCGTTACTTACAGTTTGCTGTTGGTCATAAGAAACGGGGATTGAACCTCCCATTCCTGTGTGAGAAATGGGGGTTAGAAGCCCGGAGGAAGCCGCGATTCTTACTGAATTTGAGGCCGTTGAAACCGGCTATAGAAAGTGAGTTCAGCAATAAAAATAAAAAATGGTAGGGGGAGGACACAATGAAAATACTCTGGATAAATCCTGTTGGAACTGATGCGTTTGACGGGTATATAGCCGAAATCTTGAGGGAGTCGAAAAGAAACGGCAACGAGGTTGATGTCATATCCCTCCCGGCGGACCGCCCGAAGCACCTCGAGTACCACTCCTACGAGTCACTCGTTGTCGCCGATATCATGAATATCGCCAAAAAGTACGGTGAGGACCACGATGCCATCGTGATAGGCTGTTTCTACGACGTGGGCCTGCGGGAGGCCAGGGAGGTTTCAGGCAGGGCGATCGTCACCGCACCGTGCCAGTCTGCGCTCGTGTTTGCGTCGTTTCTGGCCAATACCTTTTCGGTTCTCGTTGGGCGGAGAAAGTGGATCCCGAAGATGGAAGAGAACATAGTACTGTACGGATACGGGAACATGCTTGCTTCCATGAGACCGCTCGGGCTCGGTGTCCACGATTTTCAGGCGGATCGGAATAAAACCCAAAGCAGGCTCATAGATGAGGGCAGGAAAGCCGTCGAGGAAGACGGTGCCGAGTGCATCATTCTGGGGTGCACCATCGAATACGGGTTCCACGAGACGATGCAGGAGGAGCTCGGGGTCCCGGTAATCGACGCGGTCATCGCCCCCTTCAAGCTCGCGGAGCTTATGGCCGAGACCGCAAGTGTTTTCGGCTGGTACCCGAGCAGGAGATGGGGGAGCGAGTCTCCTCCCTCTTCAGAGATAGAGGAGTGGGGCCTGTTCAACGTCGACTGGTCAGGATATAATTATATGAAGGAATAGAAAAAAAGCACTGCTCGGGAACTGCCCGGGCAGTTCCCGGGAAGGCTCATTATGATCGACCCTTTCACTGTAGAGATCATTCGTTCCCAGCTCATAGCCGCCTCTGAGGAGAGCTTCATAACGCTCGGCAGGAGCAGCCAGAGCCCTATCATCTATGAGGTGCTGGACTACGCCTGTGCGATAACCGACGCTGAAGGAAACCTCATCGCTCAGGCTAACGGAGTCCCCGGTTTTCTCGGAACCCTCACCTTTGCCGTAAAAGCGGTACTGGAAAAGTTTCCGCCTGACAGACTCATGCCGGGGGACACGGTCATAACGAACGATCCGTATACCGGCGGCGGAAACCACCTCTCCGATGTTGCGCTCATATCACCGATTTTTACAGGGAAAAAGCTCATCGCCTTCAGTGTAAACAAGGCCCACTGGACAGAGGTGGGAGGAATGGCGCCCGGAAGCTGGACGACCGATTCTACAGAGATCTACCAGGAGGGACTTCAGTTTCCAGTGATCTTTATCGGAAGAGACTACAAGGTCGATCCATCTCTCGTGGACCTCATCGCTAGCAATGTTCGTACCCCGGAGCGGACCCTCGGGGACCTCTATGCAGGCATCGCATCGCTCAGGTCCGCCGAGCGGCGGGTGCAGGAGATCGCCGAGAGGTACGGCGTCGAAGCCTTTGAGAGGAGCGTTGCCGAGATCCTCGCCCAGGGAGAGAAGCTCGCGAGGAATGAGCTCGGCAAACTCCCTTTTGGGACCTACTTTGCAGAGGAGTGGATGGACGACGACGGCCTGTCCGGCGATCCGGTGTACGTGTGCGTAACGGTAACGATAGACGAAAACGAGTTTGTAGTGGACTTTACAGGGTCGTCCTCCCAGGTGCGGGGCCCCATAAACTGCACGCTGACACGGCTTCACTCAGCGACGAGGTCTCTGTTCAAGGCGATCACGGATCCGGCGTATCCGGTGAACGACGGCTGGTTCAGGCCCGTCAGGGTGGTCTGCCCTCCCGGGACCGTCTTCACCGCCAAAAGGCCTGCTCCGGTAAGCACCTACTGGGAAACAGGCGCATACGCCTGCGACCTCATCTGGCGAGCCCTTTTTTCAGTTCTTCCGGACAGGCTTACAGCGGGGCATTCGCTCAGCGTGTGCGGTACGATAGTCAGCGGAAAGGACGAGGAGGGCGGCACGTTCATCCTCGTAGAGCCTCAGGCGGGAGGATGGGGCGCCGGGGCGACAAAGGACGGTGAGAGCGGGCTCGTGGTCGTGGGGGACGGAGAGACCTACGTAATGCCGGCAGAGATATGCGAGACACGGTATCCGCTGCTCGTAGAAAAGTATGAGTTCAACACAGGGCTTTCCGGTGCGGACGCCGGCGGTGTACGCACCATGGGTGCGGGTGCCTTCAGAGGTGGGTTCGGCCTTATACGAGACTACCGGGTTCTCTGTGAGGAGGCTTCTCTCACAACGACGTTCGGCCGTCACAAGTACCCTCCGTGGGGAGAGGCGGGGGGAGAGGACGGCTCGCCGAACGGAGTGTTCGTGTTCAAAAAGGGGGAGGACAAACCTTCGGTCTGGAGCGGAAAGCTCGCCCGGCACCCTCTGGGGAAGGGAGACCTCGTGAGGCTTGTTACCGGGATCGGGGGAGGAGTGGGGAACCCTCGAGAGAGGGACCCGGAACGCGTTCTCTGCGACGTGAAGAACGGATTTTTGTCGATTGAGGATGCGGGGAGGGTCTACGGAGTGGAGATCGACGAGGGTACGCTTGATATCGACTGGGAAAAGACAAGGGAGAGGAGATCGGCGCAATGATGGAGGATAGATGCAGGGCCCTGAGAGAGGCCATGAGGGAGCGGAAGATCGATATCGTGGCGGTAGGTCCCACGACAAACATGAAATATCTGCTCGGGGGAACGCCGCATCCGGACGAGAGGCTGTGCGTGTTGCTTGTCTCTGCCGATTCTATGCAGATGATCGCACCAAGACTGAATGAGGAGCAGATAAGATCGATCACCGATGTCCCGCTTTTGCTCTGGGATGACGACGAGGGGCCGGGCAGGGCGCTCGGGTCATCGATACTCTGCAGGGGGGAGAAGAAGGTTGCGGTAGACGGGACGATGAGGGCCGATTTTCTTCTCGCAATCATCGAAACCGGGTCCTGCAGAAACGTAGTGCCTGCCGATGATCTCATCGGCTCGCTGAGAATCAGAAAATCAGAGAAGGAGCTTGAATTACTGAGGGCGGCCGCCAGGCAGGCGGACAGGACAATGGAACAGGCAGCCGAAGTTTGCGTTCCCGGAATGACAGAGAGGGAGCTCGCCTGGGAGATAGAGGCTTTTTTCAGGAAGGACGGCGCCCAACAGGTGATGTTCACCCTCATAGCAGCGGGTTCGAACGGGGCCCGACCCCATCACGAAAGCGGGGGGACTGTTATCGAAGACGGGATGCCGGTCATCATCGATATAGGGGCCTCGCTGAACGGGTACATGTCCGACATCACGAGGGTGGTGTGCGCCGGAGAACCGGAAGTGGAGTTTTTACAGGTATACGGTGTCGTGCGTGAGGCAAACGAGAAGGGAAGAAGAGCCGTGCGTCCCGGAAAAGCTGCCGGCGAGGTCGATGCGGCGTGCAGGGATTTCATAGCGGGAACAGGATACGGTGAAAAATTCATACACAGAACAGGGCACGGTATCGGCCTGAGCGTGCATGAACCTCCATGGATCATGAGGGGAAGCGAATTCGAAATCGAGACCGGAATGACATTTAGTATCGAGCCGGGGATCTACCTTCCCGGGAGGTTCGGCGCGAGGGTTGAGGACATCGTCCTTGTAACCGATTCCGGATGTGAGACGCTCACGGGATTTACTCACGATCTTGTAATAAAATAGCCTGAGATTCGAGCTAATAGGGTAATTGAATGTTCCGTTTGCCGCCGGTTTCTATAATGTATTGTGACAATGGCTGTTGAAATCTCGATATCGGCCCTCTTAATGTCTTGTCGGAGCGATCGTTGTGAAAGATATTGATAACACGGGACCGATGGTGAGCGTTTCGGCACGGAATTATACGGTAGTCTTGTAAGATGCCGCCGACCGGTGACTGATCTTCTTTAAAAGGTGAGCGGTAATCTGCAATCTTCCGGCTATTGTACGTCATAAGGAGGTAAAGAATGATAAAGCTTACGGTGATGTACAATCTTCCGCCCGGGGCCGACCACGACGAGTTCATTCGATGGAGGACCACAGAGCATCAGGAGGAAAACATGTCGATTACAGGGGTCTTGAAGAGCGATTTCTATGTCATCAGGGATGCATTGAAGGGGAAAACGGTTTCGAAGATGGGGAAACTCCCTTACAGATATATAACAGAGGTGTACTGGCCGGATATGGAGACCTTTAAAGCCGCGTTCTTCGATCCTGAATACCAGAAAAAGCTGGCGGAATCTTTGAAGAAGATAGAGGATCCGGTCTTCCTGGTGTCGGAGGAGATGCTTTAGCGAATCGAACGAATAGGAGGGATAATGTCGGATCTGTACGAGTATGAACTCGGGCATGCTTCTACTGTGCTCTGCAGGGACCTTCTCGGTCTTAAGGAGGGGGAGACGTGCATCATAACAGCCGATACCGAGAGTGATTTCCGGGTCGTGAACGCCACGGCCTCTGCCGCGTTCAGCTGCGGGGCAAAACCGATGGTCATCACAATACCCGCCCCCCTGGGGGTGGGAAAGGCAGCGGACCCGATGCTCCCCTCGGGTGCGCTTACTGCGGCGCTGAAGGAGGCGGATGTGTGGATAGAGTTCAACAACAAGTGGCTTCTCTATTCCACCCCGTACGATATCGCGCTCGAGGAAAATCCGAAGATGAAGCACCAGTGCCTCGTCGGGATGACCTCTGAGATGATGGTCCGCTGTATAGGACGGATCGACCACGGACTGCTCAGCGAATTTTTAAAGAGGGTTAAAGATCTCACGGTACGGGCAAAGCAGTGGCGGTTCACGACCCCGGCCGGTGGGGACGTCGAGTTCGAGAACTCAGCCGATAAAAACCGTGTGTACGGCATGGATGACGGGTACGCAAGAGAACCGGGGTCGCACATGATGTCAGGCCAGATAGGGTGGACGCCGGAGTGGGACACGATAAACGGTACCATTGTGTTCGACGGATCGATATCACCCCCCATAGGGCTGCTTTCGAAGCCTGTTTCCCTGGAGGTGAAGCGGGGAAACGTGGAGAGGATCGAAGGAGGGAAAGAGGCAGGCGTATTCGAAAGCTGGCTGAAAAGCTTCGATGACCCACAGATGTTCATTCTTGCCCACGTATGCTGGGGATTCAACCCCGGAGCAAAGCTTACCGGGGATATCCTCGAGGATGAGAGGGTATGGGGCGCAACAGAGTGGGGACTGGGCAATATCGGCTCTTGTCTCGTCCTGCCTGACGGCATTCCGGCGGCATCACATACCGACGGGATATGTCTCAATACATCCGCGTGGCTCGACGGAGAACAGCTTCTGAGAGAAGGTGAGGTCGTTCATCCGGACCTCTCGGACATGGCGAGGGAGCTTCTTATGTAAAGGAAACTACATATGCCATGATCCGTAGGACCTCTCAAGAAAGATTCTTGGGTAAAAAAAGCCTTATGATCAAGGGTCCTGATGACCTATCAAGTAAGCAGGCCGGGTAAATAAATGCCCCTGAACCATGGTCATCTTGGACATGGCGAGGAAGCTTCTTATATAAAGGGAAATCCATGCGCCATGATCCGGTAGACCTATTGAGAAAGCTTCTAGGGTAAAGTGAACCACTTGATCCATGATCCGGCGGACCTATAGAGGGAGCTTCTTATGTAAAGGAAGCTGTATAATCCATGATCCTGATGACCTATCAAGTAAGCAGGTCGGGTAAATAAATACTCCTGAACTATGGTCCTCTTGAACCTTGCAGAGAAATTCGGGAAACAAGCAACATTATTAATTTTTTATCAAAGACAGGTATGCTATTTTTTCCTTGACATGGTAAAGAAACTGATATAGCCTGTTTTTGTCATTGTTGCAGCGCTTGTGAATGTGTTTAGTGCGGTTTTCTCATAGCATGGCTAAAACTATGACTTATGAGTGTGCAGCGAGAAAAGCGCTAAAACACCCATTTTTACATATTTACTGATATTTGTAAGAAATATGTGTTAGTCCTTATGTGCCTGAAAACTATAAGATTAAAAGGAGGTACAAATGAAAAAGGTTCTATACATTTTGTGTATTCTCTTGCTGTTGCCTGCATTCGCTGTCTTTGCCGGTAGTGCAGAGAAACAGAAAAAGGCTCCCGAGGTAAAGGAGGAAGCCACACCGGCCCCGGCTGTAGAGGCCAAACGCGAGCTTCGCGTCACCTTCTCATGGCCGACTTATATCGATCCGTCTGTGGGCTCTGACTTCTCATCATCCTCTTCCTTTGTGAACCTGTATGACTCGCTTGTATATCCAACTCCGTCAGGGGCTGCGAAACCTAGTGTTGCAACGAAGTGGGAATCTTCTCCGGACGGCATGGTATGGACTTTTTACCTGAGGAAGGGGGTCAAGTTCCATAACGGAGACGAACTTACCGCGGAAGATGTCGCATTTTCCATGGACAGGCTCGTCACCATAGGAGAGGGTTACGGATACCTTTTCGCCGGTAGGGTAAAGCGAAGCGAAGTGGTCGACCCCTACACCGTGAGATTCCACATGGCAACCCCGTACGGACCGTTCCTTACCACAGTGGTAAGACTCTATTTATTGAACAAGGATGAGGTCCTGGCTCACGTTAAGAGTGATGGAACGTACGGGGAGTTCGGAGACTACGGCAAGGCATGGCTTCTGACGCATGATGCGGGCTCGGGTCCCTACAAGGTGAAGGACATGAGGCTGGAGGAGTACCTCCTCATGGAGCGGTTCGACGACTACTGGGGAGAGTTCAAACCGAATGCTCCTGATGAAGTGAAATATATCGGGACAACAGAGCCTGTCACCATCCGAACGATGATGGCACGGCAGGAGCTGGAGATCTCCGATCAATGGCAGACCGTTGAAGCGCTGGAGTCGCTCGATGCGATAGAGGGAGTGGACATTGTCACGATGTACCTCGGCACGATGTTCTATTACATGATGCACACGAAGAAGCCGCCCACGGATGACGTGCACTTCAGAAAGGCGATAGCATGGGCGATGGATTACGGGACAGTGCTAAACAATCTGTTCCCGGGGTCCCGTATGGCTGTCGGACCGGTTGCTCCAGGTTTTCCGGGGCATAATCCGAATTTGACAAAGTATACGCGTAATCTCGACAAGGCAAAGCAGGAGTTGAAGCTCTCGAAATACTACAAGGATCTGGAAAACAATCCGGTGGAGGTCCACTGGATAGCTGAGGTTCCTGACGAGGAGAAGGTCGCCCTCCTGTTCATGTCGAATATGGCTGATATAGGGATAAAGGTCAACATCGTGAAAACCCCCTGGATGTCCGTAGTCGAGGAGATGGGTAATATCGACATGAGCCCGAACATCGTCACCGTATTCGTTGCACCTCACTTCGCGGAGGCGGGGTCTCTTCTCGATTCACGGTACCACTCGAAGTCCGCGAACACCTGGGAGCAGAACGAGTGGCTGCAGGACCCCGTAATAGACAGTATGCTGGAGGATGCAATAGCGACGATTGATATGGACGAGAGATTTGAAACGTATGGCAAGATTCAGAAGAAGCTCGACGATCTCTGTCCATCGATCAATCTGTTCGAGCAGGCGCAGAAGCACGCATACCAGGCTTCCTACATCGACTGGCCTGCAGTGTATGGTGACAAGATCCCTGTGATGGGGTATGACTTCGATGCGAGATTCATCCAGGTATATCCCGAAAAAAAGAAGTAGGTAAAAACTCATTACTGAGGAGATGACCTGAGGAGGGGGTTTCTCTGGGGGCCCCCTCCTCATTCGATAAAGCGATGCACCTCATTAAATTCATGCTGCGCAGATTAGCGCACTCGATATTTGTCCTTCTCGGCCTCTCTGTACTTGTGTTCTTCATTGCACGGGTGATGCCGGGCGATCCGGCACGGATGTCGCTGGGACCGAGGGCCCCGGAGACCGTTGTGCAGAAGTTCAGAGAGGAGCTCCACCTCGACAAACCGATCTACGTTCAGTACTACTACTGGCTCAAAGGGGCGCTGCAGGGCGATTTCGGTATGTCGCTATTCACGAAGAGAGACGTTGCGGATGATATCAGAGAATTTTTTCCTGCAACGCTGGAGCTCATAGTCTTTACCGGTATTATAATGTCCGTGTTCGGAATACTGCTCGGAGTCGCTTCAGCGAGGTATGCAAACCGCTGGCCCGACAACGTGGTGCGGGTCTTTTCCTATCTCGGGATATGTACCCCCGCCTATGTCTTCGGCATTCTCTTTTTACTTCTTTTCGGCTACATACTGAACATACTACCCACGATCGGACGGATAAGCCCAATATTGAATTATCCCCGGCTTGTTACGGGCTTTCTCACGATAGACAGTCTCCTGGCGGGTGATTTCCGTGTATTCTGGGATGCGCTCAAGCATCTCATTATGCCCGGCCTGGCACTCGCCCTCGGCCCCATGGCTCAGGAGGCGCGTATCACGCGGTCGAGCATGACCGAGAACCTTCAGAGGGATTTTATTGCGCTCGAGAGGTCCCAGGCCATACCGGAGCGGAGGATCATGTCACGATACCTCATGAGGATATCGATCATACCGACCGTGTCTGTACTGGGGCTCGATTTTGCGTCGCAGCTCGGGTGGGCGTTTCTCGTCGAGCTCATCTTCAACTGGCCGGGTCTCTCCCGTTACGGAATAAACGTGATGCTCCACAAAGACCTGAACGCAATCGTCGCAGTCATCATGATAATAGGGCTCATGTTCCTTGTCGTGAATATTATCGTCGATGTGATCGTCGGAGGGCTAGACCCGCGCATACGGCTCGGAGCGGAGAGGAGTAAGTAGTATGGGTGATACTCGTACCGGGTTTGCGAGAAGGTGGGATAAGATAAAAAGGTCATGGTACAAGTTCAGCAAGAACCCCCTCTCTATAATCGGGGCCACTCTCCTTCTCATCATAGTCCTGATCGCGATATTTGCTCCTTTTGTCGCTCCCTATCCCGAACATGCGGGCAGCTTCGTAGACTTTCCGGAGGCGAGTAAGCCCCCGAGCTGGAAGCACCTTTGCGGAACGGATGTCTTCGGCAGGGACATCCTCTCGAGGATCTTTTTCGGGTTCAGGTTCTCTCTCGCCATGGGTATAGTGGTTATCTCGCTCACCGCCCCTCTGGGGGTGACGCTCGGTCTCACCGCGGGATATAGCAAGGGGACCTGGGTGGACACGCTGATTATGAGGATTACCGATATCTTCGTGGCGGTCCCCCCTCTCGTACTTGCGCTTGCGGTGTGTTCCATACTCAAGCCGTCTGTGTTCAACGCGATGATGGCGATCTCGCTGCTTTGGTGGCCCTGGTACTGCAGGCTGGTATACGGTATCGCATCATCCATTAAAAACGAGTTCTACGTTCAGGCGGCGGAAGTTACGGGCTCTAGCAAGCTTCATATACTCTTCAGGGAGATATTTCCCAACTGCTATGGTCCTATCTTTACGAAGCTCAGCCTTGATATGGGGTGGGTCATACTGATAGGATCGGCGTTGAGTTTTGTGGGACTCGGTGCCCAGCCGCCGACTCCGGACCTCGGCACGATGGTCGCAGACGGCGGAAAATACATGCCTGACCAGTGGTGGATCGCTGTTTTTCCCGCATTTGCAATCATGTTCATTGTTCTCGGATTCAACCTCCTCGGCGACGGGATAAGGGACATGCTTGAGGTGGAGGAGGTCTGATGAGGCTGCTCGATATACAGAACCTTCACGTCAACTTCGATGTGTACGGCGGGACGCTGAAGGTGCTCAACGGCGTCAACCTTTACATGGAGGAGGGGGAGAAGGTGGGTCTCGTCGGAGAAACCGGCTGCGGGAAGACGACAACGGCAAAATCCATCCTGCGAATACTTCCCATGCCGCCTGCGAAGATAGGGGGAGGAGAGATTTTCTTCGAGGCGGAGGATATCCTGAAGATGGGGCTTCGGAAGCTCAGAGCCCTCCACTCACACGGAATATCGATGATTTTTCAGGACCCTACAGCATCGCTCAATCCGGTGTTTACTATAGGGTACCAGCTCATGGACACTATCAGATACTCATCGGTCGAGGAGGCGCTTTCCAGGAGGGAGATCAAGAGGAGGGCGGTGAGCGCGCTCCAGGACGTCGCGCTTCCCGATCCGGAGCGCATCATTGAAAACTTTCCGATACAGCTATCCGGCGGAATGAAGCAGAGGATATGTATCGCAATGGCGCTTGCCTCACGCTCCAGACTTCTCATCGCGGACGAGCCGACAACCTCTCTCGATGTGACGATACAGGCGCAGGTTCTCAAGCTTCTCGGTCAGCTCGTACGGGAAAAGGACACTTCGACAATATTCATCACCCATTCGCTTGGGGTCGTTCGTGAATGGACCGAGCGGGTGTACGTGATGTACGCCGGGGGTATGGTAGAGACGGCGAAGACCGCTGAACTGTTCAGATCTCCTATCCATCCCTATACACAGGGGCTCATGAAAGCGGTACCCAAGCTCACGGGAGAGGGAATCGCGCTTGGTATCTCAGGAAGGATCCCTGATTATCGCAACCCCCCGCCAGGGTGCAGGTTTCACCCGCGCTGCCCGCACGTCATGGATATATGCAGGAAAGAACAGCCTCCATACTTTAATGCCGGTGACACCCATCAGGTCGCCTGTTTTCTCTACAGGGAGTAGCCGATATGGCTGACGAGATACTGAAGATCCAGAACCTGAAGAAGTACTTTCATACGAGACGGGGAATCGTGAAGGCGGCAGACGGTGTCAGCTTTACAGTGAGCGAGCGAGAGACCCTGGGACTCGTGGGTGAATCGGGTTCTGGGAAGAGCACTGTCGCTTATACAATCATGGGCATCTACGCACCGACTGAAGGGAATATTTCGTTCAAAGGTGAGGATATATCCCAGTCGGCGGAGCGGCGGTCCAAGCGCTATAAAAAGGAGATCCAGATCGTATTCCAGGATCCGGGATCTTCCCTCAATCCGAGGAGGAGCGTAAAGCAGATTATCGAGCAGCCCCTCAAAGTACACCGCCTTACACGGAAGGAAGATATAAACGATCGAATCGAGAAGCTTCTGGACATGGTCGGGCTTCCCCATGACTACATGTATAAATACCCTCAAGCGATAGGCGGTGGAGAGAGGCAGATCGTTGCGATTGCGCGCGCTCTCGCAACCGACCCCTCTTTTATCGTTCTCGATGAGCCGACTTCCGCACTCGATGTCTCCGTCCAGGCCAAGATCATCAACCTGCTTATCGATCTCCAGAGGGAGTACAACCTCACCTATCTGTTCATCACTCACGACCTCAGCCTCATGAGAAACATGGCCTCGAGGGTGGCCATCATGTACCTCGGCAAGATATGCGAGGTCGCCTCGACCGTGAAGTTCTTCCAGGAGCCGCTGCACCCCTATACCCGGATGCTTCTCTCTTCGATCCCGGTCGTTTCAGAGGAGGAGGAGAATCTCAAGCCGAAGAAGATAGATTCAACCGGAGAGATCCCCTCTCCTGTGAACGTTCCCCCGGGATGCAGCTTTCATCTCAGGTGCCCTGAACGGATGGATACCTGCATGAGCAACGATCCCGAGATGGTTGAGTGGGAGCCAGGCCACTTCGTACGCTGCCACCTGTGGAAAAAGGAGTAGACATCGCACACACTTCCCCTGTATTCCTATGATAATCTTTGACAAACGGCATGAATGACTGTATCATTGTCGTTCTTTGGCGTACCACGGCTGAGGAGAGCGGTACACCCACACTCTTTGGGTGCTGAGCAAAAAGCTCTTACTCTTATACTCTAACCGATTGTAATGCAGGGGTTTTTCCCATGCACGCCTTTTTCGCCTTTCTACCGATCCCCCTCGTAATAGTTCTCATGGCTGGGCTTAATTGGGGGTCCAAAAGCGCCCTGACATGCGGGTGGGGAGTCACCGTGCTGGTCACCCTGTTCCTCTGGAGGATAGACCCCTTAAGGATTTTAGGTTATTCTGTTTTCGGTCTGCTGAAGGCATTGGATATCATTATCATAATTTTCGGGGCCATAGTGATCCTCAACACTCTCATGCAGTCCGGAGCGATGACATCGATCAAACACGGCTTCAGTAATATTACGGAGGACAGAAGGGTACAGGCGATCATCATCGCATGGATGTTCGGGGCGTTTATCGAGGGGGCTGCCGGGTTCGGTACTCCCGCCGCTCTCGCGGCACCGCTGCTGGTCGGCCTCGGATTTCCCCCGCTCGCTGCGGCGATAGTGGCGCTCATCATGAATTCAACACCCGTGGCATTCGGGGCGGTTGGATCACCGATATACGGCGCAATCAATACCCTGGGCCCCATCCTGAATAGGAGAGGAATCAATCCGGAACTGTTCACAGCGGCCCTGGTAAAATATTCGGCCCTCACCCACACCATCGTAGGCACTTTCCTGCCCTTGCTGGCGGTAGCTGTTATGACGAGGTCATTCGGCAGGGGCCGTTCGACCAAACCTGTATTGGAGACCGTACCGTTCGCCGTCTTTTCCGGGGTCGTATTTACTGTGCCATACTATACTGCAGCGCTGTTTATGGGGCCTGAATTGCCGTCTATTATAGGGGGTATCATTGGGCTTCTCATCCTTATTATGGCTGTCAGGAACAATTTTCTCGTACCGAAGAACATATGGAAGTTTCCCGATGTCGGCGAATGGGACAGGAGCTGGCTTGCTACAATGGACTCCTCTTCGGAGGGCGGGGAGAAAATGCCGCTATTATTGGCCTGGGCGCCTTATATATTTATTGCATTCCTCCTCGTTCTCACTCGTCTCCCGATACTCGGGATCAGGCAGATACTCTACGAGAGGTATCGATATCCCGATAGGTTTCGGGATTGATAAAATGTATACGCTGAAATGGGAATATCTGCCCGGTATTTTTCCATTCATGTTTATTGCACTGATTACCCATCTTATTCACGGTATGAGCCTCAAACAGATTAAAAAGGCCTGGATTTCATCGTTTAAACAGATATCGGGCGCAGCACTGGCCCTTTTTGCCGGTTTTGCAATGGTTCTGCTCATGCTTCACTCTCATATCAATAACAACGGCCTTCCCTCGATGATAACGGTAATGGCGGAAACGATGGCGAGAACAGCCGGAGGTTTATACGTGTTTGTTTCACCTTTTATCGGTATTCTGGGGGCGTTTATATCGGGATCGAATACCGTTTCCAACATTCTCTTCTCATCTCTGCAGTTCGAGACGGCCGCCTTGCTCAAACTACCCGAGCTTCTGATAATAACGCTGCAGGTTGTAGGCTGAGGGATCGGAAACATGATCTGTATAAACAACATTGTTGCGGTTTCGGCGACAGTGGGAATCATCGGAAGGCGGCAGGATCATAAGGAAGAATGCCGTTCCGATGGTAATCTACAGTATCGCAGTCGGTCTATTTATCTTTATTCTGATAGCTGCAGGCGTTCGGCCGCTATAGAGGTATAATCTCCGGCAGAAAACTTAAGATCTTTTTGGGGGGTTACGCTGCTTTTCCTCTCTCGAATCGGCAGCCCCCGGCGGACAGCCTCACTTACTAAACAAAGACGAGAACCATATCTTGAAGGGATTCGGTATAGGCCCTGAAAAGATCGAGGTTTATCGCTTTTGAGATACGATTCAAAAAAAGGGTGAATGTCACGATAAAGTGCGTTTGGGTCACCGTAAATTCCTTGTATCAAAGGCTGTAAATACCCGACTCGAGATGCCGGTGATGTCCCTTAGTGTGGTTTTCTAAACAATTGCAAAGGGTTTAAATAATGACTTGGCAGAATTTTATACAAGTTTACGGTGAGGAAAGCGCTAAAAGCCCCGTTACTTACAGTTTGCTGTTGGTCATGAGAAACGGGTATTAGCCGTGTGATATCAGGACAGATATTTGTGACTGTATGGAAAGTCATCAGGCCCCTTCAGACTTTAATGCAGCACTCGCTCAATGCAGCACTAGCTGCCGCGAGCCTCGCTTTTTCTGCAGGCCCGGGCCTGCGGCCCAGAGCAATGACGATACTAAAGTGCGCTTCCTTTTGTAACAGGTCTGATGATTTCCCGACAGAGTCGCATGGCTGCCGTGGTTTGTGAGCGATGGGGTCAGTTCCTCAGGGCGTTGGAAAGTACCTTCGTGAGCTTGTCGAAGAATTCCCTGTCCGTGAGCTCGAACCGGTTGACGAACTGAACCGTTCCTATCTGGAGCTTCATCCCCTCAGAGAGGTTCGTGCGCTGTACGAATATTACGATGATGTCCTTGTTTTCGCTGAACGCGAGGTTTATCTCGTTTCTCACGTTCCTCGAATCAGCGGCATGAGGGCTCATGAAGACGAGAAACTGGGTACAGTTCACTATGGCGCTTCCAACGACCTCCGGCCACTCGTTTCCCGGCTCTATTCCTTCGTCATACCAGATTCTGAACCTGCTCCTGCTGAGCTTTTTAATAATATGGAAAACTTCCTTCATGTTCTTATGAGCATAGCTCGTAAAGAGGTACGGTCTTATTCCCTTGTATGCTGAAAACGGTGGCTTGACAGGGGCTTTTTTCTTTGCAGAAGAGCTCTTCTTCGGTTTCGCTGTCTTTGTAGCCGGAGTCGCGGCCTTCGTAGATTTCTTTGCAGCAGACTTGAGAGAGGTCGGTTTTTTTGATGCATTCTTCTTTGTTGCGGGACTTTTCTTCTTGGGTGCTGCAGCTTTTTTGGCGGCAGGAGATTTTTTGCCTGCAGCCTTCGGTTTCGTAGTAGCCTTCGGCTTCTTTGTAACCTTTGGCTGCGATGAGGTCTTTAACTTGCTGACTGCGTCCTTTTTACCGGCTGGAGCTGTTTTTTTGACTGCCCGAGGTTTTTTCCCCGAAGTCGAAGACTTCGCCGAAGTCGAAGACTTCGCCGAAGCCTTTGGCTTCGACCCGGCCTTCGTTTGAGCCGGGGACTTCTTTTTGGGAGCACTCTTCGTTGAAGAGGGTTTTACTCCTGATGTACGCTTTTTCACCGCTCCTGTTGCGGCTTTTTTCTTTCCCGAAGGTTTCGTGGTTTTCTTCGCCGGCTTGGAGGCTTTGTCCTTCCCCCGTATCTTGAACATACTGAGGTTACTCCTTTGTAAGGATTAATCTATCTCGTTTCTTCTCTTGACATGGTAAATCGGATATTTTCCGAAACGCTTCGGCAGCACGATAATACCCACATACTTGCACTCTAAATCGCTCGCATTCTGGGACATGAGGAGAGAGGCGAACTGCTCGCTCGCATAAACGTTTCCCGGATTAGTGATCGGCTCTATTCGGGCTGCACGGTTCACGTGGTTGCCGAAGAAGTTCGTGCGACCGAGAATGGGCTCCCTGGCGTAGTACACGGGCCCCGCATGCAGACCGATCCTGATGCGCAGGTCCTCGGGGAGGTTCATGCGGTTCCATTCGGTTTTCATGACAAAGTCCCTCAGCTCGAGCGCATAGTGGGCTGCTGAGAGGAGGTCGTCGAACACAAAATAGAGGGCATCGCCCCATATGTTCTTGAAGAGCGTTTTGTACCCGGACTTTTTCAGATTTGCGGCGAGTGTCCCGAGGTAGTCGCTGATGTAGTTCGGGTACTGCTCCTCTTTCAACGTGCTGAACCCGACGAGGTCTGCGAACAGCATCGCCTTCACGGCTCTTTTGACCTCTTTCGATCGCTTGATGTTTTCAGAAGGCGCAGGAGTCCGGGCGACAGGGCTGCTGATTGAGGGGATCGGGCCGCTCTTGAGGCTTCTGATACTTATGACCTCACGCTGCAGCCCATTGTCCTCCCAAATCCTGACAAGCTGGGATGTGCCTCCTGACTTCGAGCTTTTTTTCCCATCCCATACGCAGAGCAGCACCGGTTCGGTCTCGAGGAGCTCGCTCCTGAGGATCGCTTTTCCCATGATTATCCTGTTGGCGTAGTCGAATAAAAGATCGTCTCCTGAGTAACTGCCTTCGGTTGCGAAAATAACTGAAGATGCCTTTACGAGAACCTCATGCAGTCTCTCCTTCCAGTCCTCGCCTGCGAAAGTAATACTCGTTCTGTAGAAATCGTCGAGCTCGAACGGGATAATAATATTTGATTCCGCCTTCATATTCTGCATCGATTCGAGGAAGAGGGTATCTGAACCGCAGGCGCAGGAAGAGTACCCTATACCGGCACCGAGTTTCTCTATTCTCTTTGCTATTTCCTCTTTTACAACTTCTTCGATCTGCGGAGGAAACCTGGGGGATTTTCTGCCCGGTTTGTCTATCATATGTCCCGTAAATGCGATGACAGGCGGGATCTTCATTGTCTCGTGCACTTCCTGGGGGATATCGATGAACTGTGAGAGCAGCCTGATCTGTTTTTTTGTGCTCGCGAGGTATGAGTAGTTCTTCCCGCTTCTGGCCTTTGCATATGAGAAATATTTTGCGGCCTCGCTGTACTGCTCCAGGCCGAGATACGCCTCCCCCACGGTCGCAAGGCACCAGTAGTCGCGGTTGTCGGGGTTTTTCAGCAGGTCGAAGCAGATCTTCAGAATGACCTTTGCGAGGCGGCGGGAGGTCTCCCTGTCCCCCACCATGAGGCTCAAGGAGGCAGCATTTATACCGGAATAGTAGCCCCTGCTTCGCTTGAAGGCTTGAAAGTAGAGGGTTCTCGATTTACGGAGAAAGGGATCTTCCCCCGAGATCAGCCACATGTCTTTGTATACGCGGCCGAGGAGCCCGAGCGTTTCCTCATCATAGTTCCCCTTCTTAACAAGAAGGGTGAGCCTCTCTTTCGCCTCGCTTAAGAAACCGCACTTTATCAGTGAGAGACAGAAAAGCTGCGTGAGTCGCAGGTTGTCAGGAAAAAAGCCCAGTCCCTCCAGTAATATATCGTGAGCGAACATCGTCTGACCGAGCTTGTCTGCAGTCTCGCCGAGCTTTATGTAAAAGTAAGGCTCCTTTGCCCAGAGGCCGCTGTCCTTGGATATCCAGAGCTCGTGGATTACGTTCTCTATATTGTCCTTTTTTGAATCGAGGTAGTCGTTGAAGTTATTTATATTGCCCTGCAACATTTGGCTTTTTTCCTGTATGATTTAAGATTATACCCTGTTTCCATAATTATGTCATTTTATTATATTGAAACCTCGAAGCATTAGTGCGGTTTTCTCAACGATTGCTGCAATCAGATTGCATAGCAATGGGTTTAAATGATGACTTGGCAGCTGTAAAAAATAATATTTACGGTGAACAAAGCGCCAAAAGCCCCGTTACTTACAGTTTGCTGTTGGGCATGAGAAACGGGGATTGAACTCCCATTCCTGTGTGAGAAATGGGGGTTAGAGGCCGGAGAAGATTACGAAACAGTATAAGAACATGAGGACCATCTGCGAGATCCATGCAGGAGTAAGACGGCAGGCTCTTAACTGAACACAATGGTTCTCTATCGCAGATAAATTGACGCCGGAGTTGTTGCGGGACGGTCTTGCGACGGATCGATGATAAAGAGCTCGTTCGGTGTCTGCTGCAGTCCGGTATTTTTTCATGATGTCACTGAAATCTTATACATCTGTTCTAATGAAACCGACCGGTTCCCGTTTTAAAGATTTCGGGAGTGAAGAATATGTAAGGTGTAGCGGTCAAAAAGCTAAAAGATACTTTGGATCCCCGTTGCAATCGACCGCCGAAAGTGATACCCTTTAGCTTCTGTGACTGTTACGGATGGCGCAAGAAGGGACTGCGCCCTGAGCTCATACTGAAGCGCAAGGAGTGCGAAAGATGAAGACAGCACTGGTAAACACGAACCTCATGAAACCTCCTGTCGCACCGATAGGGCTCGAGTACGTCGCAGAGGCGCTGAGGAGCTTCGGCCATGAGCCAGACATCCTCGATCTGAATTTTGAGAAGCGTCCCGAATCCGTAGTCGTGAGATTCTTCGAAAACGAGAGCTACGATCTCGTCGGCCTTACACTACGCAACACTGATGACTGTGCTTATACATCCCGCCGTTCTTTCACAGCAGGGTTTCTGTCCCTCGTATCGGATATAAGAAGCCGTACTGATGCCGTCATCCTGCTTGGAGGAGTGGGGTTTAGCGTTATGCCAGAGTTAATCCTTAAAAATTCCGAGGCAGATGCCGGAGTGTGGGGGGAGGGGGAGTTCGTATTTCCTGAGATAGCTGCGAGGATCGAAAACAAAGAGGGGTGGAAGACCCTGCCGAACCTCGTCGTCTATCAAGACGGCGGCTGGCAAAAAAACCTTGTCAAGGCAGGACTCCCCGACCGTCTTCCTCTCTTCAGAAGAGACATCTTCGATAACCAGCGCTATTTTCGTGAGGGGGGACAGGCGGGATTCGAGACAAAGCGGGGCTGCAACCGAAGCTGCATCTACTGCGCCGACCCGGTAGCGAAAGGAGAAAGGATAAGGACCAGACCTCCCGGTTCTGTGGTCCATGAGCTGAGCTCCCTGCTCGATCAGGGAATCGACGTGTTCCATACCTGTGACAGCGAGTTCAACATCCCGATAGGTCACGCGATAAAGGTATGCGAGGCTATGGTAGAAAAAGGGCTAGGGCCCAAGATCCGCTGGTACGCCTACTGCGCGCCGGCCCCCTTTACAAGAGAGCTTGCGAAACTTATGCGGCGTTCGGGCTGCATCGGAATAAACTTCGGGGTGGACAGCGGGGACGAAGATATGCTGAAGCGTCTCGGGCGCGATTTCGGACCTCAGGAAGTGACAGACGCAGTGAAGATCTGTCGTGATGAGCGGATCACCGTAATGGCTGATCTCCTTATAGGTGGCCCGGGAGAGAGCAGGGAGAGCATCATGAGGTCAATCGATCTTGTAAGAGGGTCAGGCCCCCACCGTATCGGGATAAATGCGGGCGTGAGAGTGTATCCCGGCACACCGCTCTCCGAAATGGTGAAACACTTCAGTGAAGGGCTCGTCGGGGATAAGGATCCCTGGGGGCCGCTGTTCTACTGCGAGCCCGATATAGCGCGCGATATCTCTTCGATAGTACAGAGAGCCACCGAGAACGACGAGCGCTTTCTCTTCTTCGATCCTTCGGTGCCTTCGAAGAACTACAACTATAATGACAATACGAGGCTCGTCAGGGCGATTGAGGAGGGACACAGGGGAGCATACTGGGACATATTGAGGAACTATAAAGCATGAACGTCTGCCTTTAAAAAAGGTAGGATGATTATAGACTTTTTGGACTGAACTTACTGAAATGTCGAGCCATTGCGCCTGGGCGGTGTCTTGCATACGCTGTTTTCAGAAGTCATATAAGATGCCGTGAAGTAGCATTTTCCATTACTGACAGCAAGTGGAATCGATTTAAGAGCAATGAGAACGTATTGAATCGGTAGCGGATCTTTTAGAATTACCGAAAATAATAGTATATAACAGCAGCGAGGCATTTTTCTATCTGCCTTGACATTTTATCGCCTTCGGATTAACGTACAAAATAACATAAAAGAAGAAGCATATTTATGATCGGACTCAAGTTCCTCGGAAAGATCATCAAAGCCATAAAATCGGCCTCCTCCCCCACACAGATTGCAGGGGGTTTCATCCTCGGAATGTTGATCGGGCTCATTTCGCTTAAAAGCCTCATCTCAGCGGTCGTCCTGATTCTCATCATCATCCTCAATGTGAACGTTGCAATGGCGGCCGCAGGGTATGCCATCTTTCGATTGATCGCATGGCTGGTCGACCCGTGGCTCCATTCTCTCGGGTATCTCATTCTCGTTGACCTGGAGTCGCTCCGGGAGGCATGGACCTATATCTACGCTGTTCCGGTCGTTTCCTTCACGAGGTTCAACAATACCATCGTCATGGGCGGCCTTGCCGTTTCAGCGGTTATCATCGTGCCGCTCTACATTTTAATGAAGAAATTCGTGCTCCTGTACAGGGAGCGGTGGGCTGATAAGATCCAGCGGTGGAAAATCGTACAGGTAGTCAAAGGCTCGAAGATTTTTGAATGGGTAGGCAGGATAACCAGAATAGGAGCGTAGGCGTGAGAAAGAAGGGGCTCGTGATACTCCTGGTAGCGGCCGCACTGTTCTGTATCTGGGCCTTCGTGCTCTCCGACAGATGGCTGGAAAAGAGGCTCGAGTCTCTGCTCGGGAATGTCGTCGGCGCCCGGGTAGAGCTCTATAAGTTCGACTTTTCTCTGTTTGGGATGAGGGTCCAATGGGCGAGACTCCAGGTTGCAGACCCGGAGGACCCGTGGAGAAACCTCTTCGAGACAGGATACAGCACACTGGACCTCGATTCCGCACCGCTCTTCAAAGGTAAATTCATCGTCCAGGAGATGAGTCTTCTGGAGCTGCGTTTTGATACAGAAAGAAGCACGGAAGGATCGCTGCCGGAGAAACGGCGCAGAAAGGGACCCTCCAGGATCAAAACATTCATACAGAAAAAGCTCGAGCAGAAGCTCTCGGAGATCCCGCTCTTCGATACAGGCACCCTCATCGGGAGTATGGATATAGAGAAGCTGTGGCAAAGTATTTCCCCTGAGAGTCCGGAGCGCATAGACGGGCTCGTGAAGGAGTATGAGAGCTTCTCCTCCGAATGGGATGAGAAGCTGAAAGGCCTTGACGTCGAAAAGGAGACCTTCACCATCAAAAGTGAGCTGGAAAAGATCGACGTCGACAAGCTCGAAACCCTGGAGCAGCTCAAAAGCGCAACAGAAAGGCTCAACAGGATAGCAGATCGGACGGGGAATATCGGTGAAACTCTGGACAGCCGGTCCTCAGAGATCGGGAAAGAATTGGAAGAGCTCCACGCGAACAGCTCCTACGTCGAGGGATGGATAGAAGAGGACCTGGGCAGGGTTCAGGCGGCGGTGCAACTGCCGGAGATAAGCCTGAAGAATATCGCAGTCATCATGTTCGGCCCGAAGATCGTCGGGAGAGTCCAGAAAGCGATCCGTATCATTGAAAAGTTTCGTGCAATTACTGCGAAGATTAGAAGGTTCGTCCCGATAAAACAGCTCCCGCCGAGGCTCAAAGGCCAGGACATCAGCTTCGCGAAAGGAAGAACTCTCCCCGGGTTATGGCTCAAGCGCGTATCTTTCTCCGGGTATACGAGGGACAACATCCAGCTCAAGGGTACGGTTCTAGACCTCTCATCGGGCCAGCACCTTACCGGCAAGCCGACTCTGCTCGAAGTGGAAGGCGGGACTGCGGGAACGATGAACTTCCTGCTTCAGGGAAGCTTCGACTGGCGTGAAGCGGTGCCCAGGGACAGATTTGTTCTCGAGATGAAAAACATCGTCCTTCAGGATGTGCACCTCACGGATTTTCCTCTCGTTCCCAACACACTTAAAAGCGGTACCGCAACTCTCAAAGCGGAGATGGAGCTGGAAGAGGAGGGCTTCAGATCCAGCATCCTCTTCGATATCGATGATGTCCTGCTCCTCCTTCCGGAGAAGGAGGGGGCCTCTCTCATAGAGAACAGGATCCTCGAGGTGTCAAGATCCGTCGCCTCGGACATCAGCGGGATAAGAATCGAAGCGGATCTCGAAATCTTCTCCGACAGGACGGAAGTCGAACTGCGCAGTAATCTCGATGCACTGGTAGCGGCCAAGACCGATGAGATACTGAAAAGAGAGGTCGAGGGAGTGCGGGAGGAGCTCGAGCGCAGGATGGAAGAGGTGACCTCCCAATCGATAGGGGAGCTCGACCGGATCACGGGTGATTCGGAGGGGGCCGTTCTTGCCTATCTCGGAGAGCTTGAAAAGGCAGAGGCAGCGGTAGAAGCTGAGATACGCAAAAAGAGGCGGGAGGTCGAGCTGAGGATAGAAGAGGAGACGGTTGGAAAGAAAAAAAGAGAGCTCGATGAGGAGAAGAGAAAAAAGGAACAAGAGCTTCGCCAGCAGCTGGAAATCCCCCAGGAACCGAAGGTCCCTGAAGACCTCCCGAAGAGCATAGAGAGCCTGTTTTAGAGTTTTGTCTGCAAATCCGCCCGGCATGGTACAGGAGAGAAAAAAAGGAGGCTTCGAACGCCTCCTGCTTCCGTCGTACACTAAAAGCCCGTACTTTGGAGAACAACAGGACAATGGTTTAGGAAGGGGGCCCCAAAGCAGTATGAGACGATTTAGATAGTGGAGGAAAGGTTGAAGCGGTTCGATGTCGTGGTCATCGGCGGGGGTCCTGCAGGCGCGACCGCCGCCCGCCACTGCAGCCAAAACAATCTCAGGACTCTTCTTCTGGAGAAAAAGAGGCTTCCCCGCTACAAGCCGTGTGCCGGGGTTGTGACCGCGGCTGCGCTGGAGGAGCTTGGGTTCGATCTCGGCGAAGGAGTGGTGGAGAAGAATTGCCGCGGGATGAGGGTGCAGGTAAAGGATTTCCGGAAGGACGTGACTGCAGACAGGACCGTGTTCTGCACAGTGGTCCGCAGCTGCTTCGACGAGTTTCTCGTGAAGCATGCATTCATGGCAGGAGCAGAG
>DATKZJ010000062.1:0-19084 GCA_035527995.1 Spirochaetota bacterium
TGAAGTTCGTGGGGTGGGCCCAGGAAAATCCGTTTGCCAGGGCTTATAAGGTAACCATGAAGGATGAAACACTGAGGAATGTGAGGATGCTCATAGAACAGCTCTATCAGAGCCTGTTTGCTCGGGGAATGGCGAGCTGGAAACAGATCGAGGACATAGGAAAGGTGCAATGACAGACGCTAGAATCGTAAACATAGGCGGTGAAATCGTAAGAGGGGAAATTCTGAACTCGAACGCCCAGTATATTGCTGACGCACTCACGAGAAGAGGGCTGCCGGTCCAGGCGATCGTCACTCTGCCGGACGACCACGACCGTGCAGTTTTATCGATCGCCGAAGTAGCGGCAAAACCGGGGATCATCATTATCACCGGAGGTCTCGGTGGTACGGGTGACGATCTCACGAGAAAGATTGTCAGTGAGGTGCTGAAACGGGAGGTTATTATAGACGAGAGAGGCAAAAAAGAGCTCGAAAGGTGGTACAGGGATAAGGGGAAAAGCTTTGTGAAGGCTGATCTCATGCAGGCGTCCTGCCCGAAAGGGGCGGTGCTTCTCGAAAACCGGAACGGCATTGCATACGGATTCAGGATAGAGGACAGCGGCAGGATGATATTCTGCCTTCCTGGCATGCCGAAGGAGATGAAATGGATGTTCGATAACGAAGTCGTTCCGTATCTCGAACAGGCAGCTGTTTTCGATCCCGAGTACGTTTCCCGGACCCTTGCCTTTGCCGGTATAGCGGAGTATACGCTGGACAGAAAGGTTGCTGCGATAGTATCGAGGCACCCGAAGGTGATGTACGGGACGAGAGCAGGATACGGCGTTACGAAGGTCGTCATTGAGTCACGGGGCACGGATATCGGCCCCTGTATCGATGAAATTGCCGGTTCGCTCGACTCCTTTCTCGTCTCGAAGGACGGGAAGATGCTCGAGGAGCTGGTCGGCGCAGCTCTGCTGAAGCAGGGCCTTACCCTGTCGGTTGCGGAATCCTGCTCCGCCGGGTATCTCGCAAAGTATGTCACTGACGTCTCGGGTTCTTCACGTTACTTCCTCGGCGGAGTCATTGCCTACAGCAACAGTGCAAAGCAGAACATTCTCGGGGTCGAAGAGCAGACGCTGAAAGAGTACGGTGCGGTAAGCGAACAGACGGCTGTTGAGATGGCCCAAGGAGTACAGAAGAGGTTCGGATCGGATATTGCGGTCTCATTAACCGGGATTGCAGGGCCCGGCGGGGGTTCTTCTGAAAAACCGGTTGGAACGGTTTATATTTGCATCCTCGAAAATAATAAAAAACCGACCGTCGATAAAAATCTCTTCTCCGGGGACAGGGAAATCGTTAGGTACAGGAGCGTTATCCAGGCGATGTACATGCTTTTTACACTGCTGCGCAGGGGGCGGGTGAAGTGAGAACTTTTTTAGCGGTAGATATAAGCGAAAAGATTAAAGCTGGGATCACCGAGCTTTTAAGCGAGTTCAGGAGGATAGATCCAGGAATAAAATGGGTCGATCCGGGATTAATGCACATCACTCTCTTCTTCTTCGGCGAGGTCGATAGGCAGACTCTGGAGAGGCTCGAGGCCATCACCGGAGAGACAGTGCAACAAAGTGACCGCTTTACGGTTGGCGTGGGAGGATTGGGAGGGTTTCCAACACTTGGATCTCCCAGGGTGATATGGACCGGTGTGAAGAACGATACCGGGGACCTGGGGGACATCTATTGCGGTATAAGAGATCGGATCTTGGCGGAAAAGCTCCCTGTAAAGACCGAAAAGAGGGACTACAGGCCCCATATAACCATAGGAAGGGTAAAGAGGCGCCCTGAGCGAAGGCTGCTCGAATCGATAGAAGCCAAAAAAGAGGAGCAGTTCGGGAACTGCGAGGCGGGGGGCTTGGTCATGTATCAGTCGACACTGACGCGGCGGGGGCCCGTATACAGGACTTTGAGGGAGTTTATGTTTTAGTGCGGTTTTCTCACGAAATGTATAACAAAAGGGCCAAAAAAAGCTATAAAACCTTCTTGCATGTGAGACGCCCGTTTTCACCGAAGGGGAGGGTATGCAGCCGTCAAAAGCGATGCTTTTCTGTGGACTTCTTTTCAACGACAGCACAGACCGGAAGGATATATTCGGAGTACTCGAAGAGGAGTTCGGGAAGGTCGTGCTCGTTTCCAGGCCCTTTGTTTTCACTGAATCGAGTTATTACGAACCCGAAATGGGTAGGGACCTTTGCCGGCAGTTCATCGCGTTCGACAGACTCGTTGAGACCGAACGAATCGGCGACATCAAGCTCAGGACGATCGAGATCGAGCACTCCAGGTTCAGCGGCTCTAAGGGGAGGAACGCGAACATAGATCCCGGATATCTCACCTCCGCGAAGGTGGTGCTCGTAACGACAAAGAACTTCCAGCACCGAATATACCTTGGGAGAGGGATCTACGGCGAGGTCACCCTCCGATACAGGAGAGGGAGTTATGGTCCGTGGGAGTGGACATATCCGGACTACACCAGAGCAGAGTCTCTTGAATTCTTCAACAATCTCAGGTCTCTATACAGGGCAAAACGGCAGCAGGCCTCTCATCCCTGAAGCGGATCATGCCCGCCGGTTTCGTACTTATTGGTTTCCTACCTATCGGTACGGAGAATATTGCTTTATGGGGAGAGATATATTACTATAAGTGCATCATACCTCTCGTCTCCTGAGAGGTAGAAAAAACATATCGTGGAGGTCATATGTCTGGACACAGCAAATGGCACTCTATCCGTCATAAGAAGGGTGCGGTCGACGCAAAAAGAGGGAGACTCTTCACAAAGATCATCCGCGAGATAACCGTTGCTGCGAGACAGGGGGGTGGAGATCCTGAGGCGAACTCGAGGCTTCGAACGATAATCGCCAAGGCGAAAGAGGCAAATATGCCGAAGGATAACATCGAGAAAGCGATCAAGAAGGGAACCGGAGAGATTGAAGGGTTCAACCTCGAGGAGATTATCTACGAGGGCTACGGCCCGAACGGTGTCGCAATTATGATCGATACAATGACTGACAACCGCAACAGAACAACGGCGGAGATCAGGAACATTCTTACGAAGAGCGGCGGCAACCTTGGTGAGAATGGATGTGTGGCATGGATATTCGAAAAAAAGGGAGTCATCACGATAAGTGCCGAAAAGTACGACGAGAATACCGTCATGGAGATTGCACTTGAGGCGGGCGCGCTGGATATTAAAAACGAAAACGACACGTGGGAGATCATCACCGAACCGGAGGATTTCGTTGACGTGCGCACCGCATTTTCCGGGAAGGGGATAGAGATCGTGATGGGTGAGGTGATGAGGATACCTACGACGACCGTGAAACTGGACGAGAAGAATGCGGGTAAGGTCCTGAGCCTCATGGAGAAGCTCGACGACAACGATGACGTACAGAACGTAGCTGCCAACTTCGATGTCCCGGACGAGATCCTCCAGAGCCTCTAAGAGCCTCCAAGAGCCTCGTCAGAGCCTCCGACTCTGGGGATTTAGTGAATGGCAGACGGCGTACTGTAACTGTGTTGCTAAGCTATCGCAGGCCGGCGCTGAAGTTTTTACTTCAGATATAATAAGCAGTGAAATACCCGCATAACGTAACGAAAAGGTGGTTTTTTGATAATACTCGGTATAGACCCAGGGGTGGCGTCCACGGGGTACGGGGTTGTGAGAGATGAGCCCGGCGGGGACCTGTCCCTCCTTGACTACGGTGTCATAACTACTTCCGCGAAAGAACCGCACGAGGACAGGCTCAAGGCTATCTTCGACGGAATAGAGCATGTCATCTGCAGCAGCAGACCGGACAGGGCGGCTATAGAGACGGTCTTTTACAGCAAGAACCTCAAGTCCCTCGTGCAGGTGAGCGAGTCCATTGGGGTCTTAAGTCTCGCGGTATGCAGGCACGGTCTTGAGCTTACGAGGTTCACCCCTCTCGAGGTAAAGCAGGCCATCGTCGGAAACGGAAGAGCGAAGAAGGACCAGGTCCAGCTTATGGTTTCAAACATCCTGAATCTCAATGATCCTCCAACACCGGATCATGCGTCCGATGCAATCGCCGTTGCGCTCTGCTACCTGTTCCTGGCCGGCAAATAATGATTGCCCTTTTGCGGAGTTTGGATTAATCTAAGAAAAATTTCATGTGACAGAAAATATGATAGGGTATCTTCGCGGTATTGTCAGAGAGGTGGATACTGAAGGGTGCGTCATAGATGTGAACGGCGTCGGATATGACGTTTACTGCTCAAGACGCACCCTGACCGATCTGGAGCCGAAACTCGCTCATGATGCCGGGGAAGTAGTTCTTCACACGAGGCTGATACACAGAGAGGACACACTTGACCTCTACGGTTTTCTCCATAAAGAGGAACAGCACCTGTTCAATCTGCTCATCACGGTGAGCGGGGTCGGCCCGAAACAGGCGATAAAGATCCTGGGAACGTCGAAGGTTCCTGATATTGTCCACGCGGTTGTATACGAGGACAGCGCCTTTCTCATGCAGCTGTCGGGTATCGGGAAGAAGAAATCCCAGCAGATTATTCTTGAGCTCAAGGAGAAGCTGCGGAAATCGTTCGAGGTTCCGGCGATACAGGGGGCGTCGGCCGTTATTGAGGCGGTCTCTGCTCTTCAGGCTCTCGGATTCACAAGGGACGAGTCCCAGGAGGCGGTTGAGAAAGCCCTCTCTTCCGATCCGGCCGAGAAGGATGTCGGAAAAATCGTCGAACATGCGCTGAGAAACCTCTCCTGATTCCAATGGAGCATAGAATATGCAGGAGAAAGACAGAATACTGACCCCCAAAAGGATCCCTCTGGACAGCGACGAAGGTTCACTGCGCCCTGTGCGGCTGGAGAGCTTCATAGGCCAGGACGCAGTGAAACGACAGCTTGGGATCTATATCAAGGCGGCCCTCGGGAGGCAGGAGAGCCTCGATCACGTGCTCCTGTACGGACCTCCCGGACTGGGGAAGACAACGCTCGGCGTTATCATTTCAAATGAGCTCGGTGTAAGTCTGAAATCGACCTCCGCACCGGCAATTGAACGGCCCGGAGACCTCGCGGCGATTCTCACCTCACTGGGCCCGAGAGACGTACTCTTCATCGACGAGATCCACCGACTGAAGCCCATTCTCGAGGAGATACTCTATCCCGCACTCGAAGACTACAGGATCGATATCGTGGTAGGGCAGGGTCCCGGCGCAAAATCCATCAAGATCAATCTCAAGCCGTTTACCCTTATCGGTGCTACCACGAGGGCCGGCCTTCTCAGTTCCCCGCTGCGATCGAGGTTCGGAATAGTACAGAGGCTCGATTTCTATGGGTCTCGTGATATATACAGCATCGTTAAGAGGTCCTCGACCATACTCGGCGTAAAGATAGACGACGAGGGGGCGAAGATCGTTGCGCAGCGCGCGAGAGGAACTCCGAGGGTCGCTAACCGTATTCTCAGGAGGCTTCGCGACATAGCAGAGGTCGAGGGGGACGGAACGATAGACATCGAGATGTCGCAGAAGGGGCTTCGAATGCTCGGCCTCGATGATCTCGGTCTCGACAGCATGGACAAGAGGCTCGTTGAGACGATCCTGACGAAGTACGACGGCGGACCGGTGGGCATCGAGACCCTCGCGGTCTCAATCGGCGAGGATGTGAACACTATAGAGGACATATACGAACCATACCTCATTCAGATGGGTTTTCTGAAGCGGACGCAGAAAGGGAGGATGGCAACGAAGCGTGCGTACGAGTATTTCGGTGTACAGGACAAAAAGCAGATCGAAAGAGAGCTTTTTTAAGGATCGACGCTTGCACGAGACAAAAAAAATACTCATACTGTGTCTCCCGGTCCTTCTCTTACTCTTGGCAGGATGTGCCGGACCGAGATCGGTCTCCCGGTCTGGGGCCCGAAGGGCAGAGGAACAAAAGCTCTTGATACGTGTCGCTGTAGGCGAGGCTGCGGGAGTATTGAACCTCGCTTCGGATCGGCTTGAGCTCGTACGCAGCAGCGGCAACGAGGTGCTGCCTGCGTCGGTTGAACTGGTCGCAGGAGAGGAGGGAGTGACTATCGGCGGGAGCCCGTACAGCACTCCTTTACATATAAGGAGCGGTACGACCATTACCGTTAACGGAAAGGAGTATTACGGGGACCTGCTCATCGAAGACGGTCTGCTGATAAACATACTGCCCCTGGACGAGTATCTGAAGGGGGTGCTCTCCCAGGAGGTGTCCGAATCGTGGCCGCTTGAGGCACTGAAGGCTCAGGCGGTCGTCTCCCGAACCTTTGCGATCAAGAGGATGTCCGGACAGATGTCCGGGCAGAAGGACGGCCTGTACCACGTGAAAGACACCCTGATGCACCAGAAGTTCGAATACAGCGCTCACAACGAGAACATCAGCAGGGCCGTAGAGACTACCAGCGGAGAGATACTCCTCTTTCGGGGAGAACCGATAGAGGCATTCTTCCACTCCTGCTCGGGCGGGATAACTGAGAGCGCAGGGAGCGTCTTCCAGCAGGACCTTCCCTACCTCAAAAGCGTTCCGGACCCTTACTGCAGAAACAACGACCAGTTCGACTGGAGATTTGAAGCGAGTGCAGAGAGTATCGTGAAAGCGCTCCAAAGCTCTCTTGGCGAGGAAGATCCACCGAATTCCGATGCGCCGGACCGACTTCTGAGAGACATCCGTATATACAGAAGAACCGGATCCGGAAGGGCGGGTGAGTTTGAGCTGTACCTGGACGGAGGAAAAAAGGTTACAGTCAAAGGCAACAGATTCAGGCTCGCACTCGATTCCACAAAACTGAAGAGCCTCCTCATACGAAGGATCGAGAAGCGGAGGGGAGATGACGGCCTCGTATTCGTCTTTTCGGGAACAGGATACGGGCACGGCGTCGGAATGAGCCAGTGGGGGGCCAAAATAATGGCGGACCACGGGTTCCGGTATGATGATATTCTGGCTTTCTACTACCGCGGCACAAAACTCGGTGTATTTGAAGGGATCCGATAGAAAAAGGAGCCCCCCGACTCCCGCCTATTACGTCTCGTTTATCCTCATATCCGTATGGCAGGTGCTTCTTTTTCGTGAGGCCCTATTATTTCATTCCCAGCCTCTGCGCCTTTCATTACCTTTATGAGGATGAACGAAGAGATACCAGGCTACTCATTAAGGGAGATCGGGATAGAGGTGCCGGAGAGCCTCATCGCCCAGTACCCCTCAGAAAGACGGGAGCGGTCCAGGCTTCTCATCTATGGGGTACGTTCCGGAAGGATCATCGACGACCGTTTCTATAACCTAAAAGAGTATATACAACCTACAGACTGTATCGTATACAACGACGCAAAGGTAATCAATGCGCGGCTCAGAGGACATAAGCTTCCCACAGGAGCGCGGATAGAGATACTTCTCCTGAATCAGAGAAGCGATACTGAATGGGACTGCCTCATACGTCCCGCTCGAAGGGTGAAAGCCGAGACGGAAATCGCGATTGAAGCCGATAGTACGGCGGGCCTTTCGATCATGGTCAGGGAGGTCCTCGGCGATGGGAAATTCAGGGTCAGGTTTTCAGAAGCGATCCGTTATGAAGACCTGAAAACGGTGGGAACAATACCCCTGCCGAAGTATATAAGAAGACCTTCCGAAGAGATCGATGATATCAGGTACCAGACTGTGTTTTCAAAGAAGTACGGTGCGGTTGCGTCGCCGACAGCGGGGCTGCACTTCACCGAAAGGGCAGTTCGAGAGATCAGGCAGAAGGGAGCTCTGTGGGTTCCTCTGACTCTCCATGTCGACTGGGGGACCTTCCGCCCGGTCCGGGAGGAGGATTACAGACTCCACAAGATCCACAAGGAGGAGTATGAAATATCCCTAGAATCGGCTGAGAGGGTCAACAGGTCCATCGAGGAGAACAGAAGGGTGCTCTGCGTAGGCACAACGAGCGTGAGGGCTCTGGAGAGCGCTGCAGTCGAGACCGGTGTCCCTGATAAGTGGGTCGTAAGGGAGGGCAGAAGTGCAACAGACCTCTACATATACCCAGGCTACCGTTTCAGGGTCGCCGAGGGTATGATCACTAACTTCCATCTCCCGGACTCCACGCTCATCCTGCTCGTCATGGCCTTTGCCGGTGTAGAGGGAATAAGAAAGGTGTACCGGCACGCGGTACATGAGGAGTACAGGTTCTTCAGCTACGGTGATGCCATGCTTCTTTTAAAGGATTGATACTATGATAGATTTTCATGTAAAAAAAAGATACGGAGGGTGTAAAGCCCGCACAGGCATACTCCGGATCAGGGGAAGAGAAATTCCCACCCCGGTCTTCATGCCTGTCGGGACCTACGCAGCAGTGAAGACCCTCTCTCCCGAAGAGCTGAAAGAGGTGGGCGCCGAGATAATCCTGAGCAACGCCTACCATCTCTACCTCAGGCCGGGAGAGAAGACCATCCGTTCACTCGGAGGTATCCACAGTTTTACAGGGTGGGACAGGGGCTACCTTACAGATTCGGGAGGATATCAGATCTTAAGTCTTTCGACTTTTCACGAGATTACCGGGAAGGGCCTTCGGTTTCGATCTCATATCGATGGATCCGAGCACTTCCTGACGCCGGAGGACGTGGTACGCATAGAGGAGGATATCGGCGCAGATATAATCATGCCGCTGGATATACCGACCGCGATAGGGTCTCAGTATGCCGCAGCCAAGACCGCGTGCGCCACCACGGTCGACTGGGCGAGGAGATCGAAAGAGAGGTGGGAGCGGGAGAAAAAGAGCTCGACGCTGTTCGGCATAGTACAGGGAAACATCTACAGAGACCTTAGGGAAAAGTGCGCAGCCCAGCTCATGGACATCGATTTTCCCGGTTACGCCGTCGGAGGGCTCTCTGTCGGCGAGGAGAAAGAGACGATGTATGAGGTCCTCGACTTCACTACATGCCTGCTTCCCGATGATAAGCCGCGCTATCTCATGGGGGTCGGAGCGCCTGATGACATCCTCGAGGCCGTTATTCGAGGTATCGATATGTTCGATTCTGTCCTCCCGACCCGGAATGCCCGAAACGCAACTGTATTCGTGCCTGGAGGCAAGCTTCTTCTGCGTAAGGCCGAGCACAGGGAGGAAGAGAGGCCTATCCAGGAGGGCTGCGGGTGCTACACATGCACCCACTTTTCACGGGCCTATGTCCGTCACCTCTTTAAAACACGCGAGATCCTCGCGTATCGTCTCGCGACGATCCATAACCTTCACTACCTAATAGAATTTGTATCGGGGCTGCGGGCTGCAATAGAAGGCGGCAGGATCGAGGAGTTCGTCGAGCTCTTCAGAAGTGGAGAACTGTAGTTCGGTGAGGGTTTTTATTCGCTAAAGGTCCCGACGATCTGAAAGTTCATGTCGTAGTTCACTACGTTGTTCCATAGGGACTTCTTCAGGCTTACATCCATAAACCTCGTGTCTTTGGAACCCCCGACCACGTTTCCCTCGGAGGCATACCAGTTGAAGATACAGTCTCCCGATGAACGGAGAGCGATCCAGTAGGTGCCCGGCTGGAGACCGGACTCCGTCTTCTTCCCGACAGGAAAGGCGATCCAGGGATTGTCCTCCATCATATGGCGAATCACAGTCGAGAGGATGGTGTAGGTCTGAAAGAGCTTTTGACTAGGCTTGCCGTCGCTGTCCGTAAATATCTCGACCCATATCCTTCCTTCGTCGCTGAACTTGATGAGCGGTAAACGCACCTCGGTGACGGTAACAGGGCTGTCCACGGTAAACCTCTGCGCATACACCCTGTTTCTCGTGGCAGCGATATCGAGGTTCTTTGAGATATCGATATTCGCGAGGAAAAAACCTTTCTCTTCTCCGGCAGTTTCTCGCGGAGAGGATGCTGCATGGGAAGTCCCTTCCCGGGGAGACTTCAGAGCCTCGAGACCGAGGTTTGGCTCTTCAGAATATGGTGACAGGTCCTGTACAGGAGGGCTCACGACGAGCTTTCCGAGATCTTCTTCACCGTACTTTTCAAACTCGACGGACACTACGTCGGATTTGATATCGAATATGAACTCCTTGAACAGGTTGCTCTCCCCCTTTTCCACATTCCAGACCTCGGCGGCGTATTCAGAATCAGGCCCGTGAGCCATCTTGATGACGTGCGACAGCAAACCGAGGTACATGCCGTGAGGGTCATACGACGCCCAACCGAAATCCGGGAAGAATACCTCGACCCAGTAGCGCTCTTTGTTTGGAAGGTCGAATAGTACCGTTTCATCCGACGTTACTATCGGTATCTCCTTCTGGAAGGATATGCCGTAGGCAACCCTCGCCGGTATTCCAAGTCCTTTAAGGATCGAACACGCGAGGTTACTTACTCCCTCCTCGTCTCCCCCCCGATGCTTCAGAACACTAAGAGCAGAACGGTCGGAGGCGGCCTCAGGACTGCTGGAGAGACCGATATTTCTGTCGATCCACAGAAAGACGCTGTTTACAACATCGACCTCGCGATAGAGGTCCTTTGAGAGGGTTCTACCGATATAGTTAATAATAAAGTCGTTCGAAGGGGCGAGGGCCGTTGATCCGAGGTAGATCTCCTGCGGGGCCTCGAGTATAACGGGAAAAGGAGCATTGCTCGAGACAGGGTAAAAGTTAGAGTATATCTGCGCTTTGAACTGCAGATCGAGCTGAACGATCCGTATATCCTTGTTCCAGGACAAAAGCGCGCCCTTGTTTCCGTACTCGTCGACAAATTCCTCTACATCGGTCGGATATGGTGTAAATGACTTGTAGAGGTCTGTAATCTTCTGGGACCAGAGCCCCGATGAGATTGAATCCGGATAGAAGAGGCGGTATCTGAGGTTCTTTGTGCCGGTATAGCTCGTAATCCGTTTTGTTACATAAGCGGTTACGCTGCTGTTCATCTCTCCATGAATATACAAAACTTCGCCATGCGCAGAACCACAGAGAGCGTAAAAGCTCATGAGAACTGAGATGATCAGGAAGAGCAGAAAAGTATACGATCTCTTTTCCCTTACACGAAACATTCGTTATTCCGAAAATAGTAATGACTTGAGCAGTTATAATACTATGAATGGTATTAAAAATCAATGATTTTCAAGATCAACGATCTGGTATACGGGACGCAATGAAACCGCTGAAAGCCGCATCATTCATATTTTCCCCGCTGCTCGGAGCTTTCATTGTCGGATACCTTCTCCTGAGATTCATGGAGATCCCCGCAAACTATTTTGCTCTCATTGTGATCGCAGGCCTCATCCTCTCTCTCTTCAATGGCGTGATGCTGGTGATCAGTATTTCAAAGGGGCATAAGTGAGAGGAGACTGCTGTGCAGTATTGCGCTTCGAACCGTTCATCGAGACCTATCCTGATTTTTCTGTGTAGTATCGCCGCACTCATGGGGCCTGTATCCGGTTTCTGTGATATGTATATTCAGGACGAGGTCACCGGTATAGACAAGAACGGAAGGGTGGAGGAGATACGGATCGAAAGAAGCTTTGTCGTACTTTCGGGAGAGAAGATCTATCACCATGATTTTTTGACGGTACGGATAATGAGTGACCTGTATCTCGACCCCGAAGCCCTCACGATGAGGGTATATAGAGACGGCATGGTATGCCCGCTCCTCGGACTGACAGCCGATATTCCGTTCCTTGAAGAAACTGGAAAGAACGATGTATATCGGTACAGGGCGGTATACCTTCCCTCCTGGAACGAGCCTGAGGGAGAGCATGAGGTAAGGCTCTATTACGGAGACAAAGGGGTGGTCACGAAACAGTCGCTGTCGTTTGTTCTGGAGAGGCGGCCTCTTTCTCCCATAAAACAGGGGCTCTCTATCGTCGACCTCGAGATGTACAAGAGCATAAAAGCACAGACCTGCACAGGCCCGTATGGAAACAGGACTGATTACAGAGCAATCCTCGAATGGGCTCGTTTCATGGGGGCCGACGCCCTCTGGGTTCTCGCAGGCGAGACTACCGCTTTCACTGGCAGAGAGGGGTCTCGTGGGGAGCTGTCACCGTGGGCGGACGGCCCCCTTGAAAATCTTTATCTCTTGAAAGGGGAAGCATCAGAGTACGGTGTCGAGATCGGTGCATACGTTATGAGCTTCTACGTGCCGGGAAAAGGTGGGGTTCCAGAACGTTACGAACCCGGAATCGGATACAACAGTGAAAACGACTATTTATACAGATCGCGTTTCATCTCTCTTGGTTGTGAGCAGAGGATTCTCGATATCATCGAACTCGTAAAAGGTTTTCAGAATGATCCGGATATCCGATACATTGGGTTCGACTTCCTTAGAACCGGCAGAGCGGACGGGTATGAACTCGCTCCTCTCGTGGTGAGAGACACGAACATTGAGGCGCCCCCGGAGTGGGAGCGGTTGAGTCTGACGCAGAAGACCAGGTGGTTTGCGAGAAAGGTCGAGGTCGAGAAGGACCCGATGATAGTGGAAAAGTGGAGATGGTGGCGGGCCAGGGAGGTCGCAAAGATCGTCGAGAGGGTGATATCTGAGGCGGGGCTCACCAAACCTGTCTGGGTGTACACTCTCGGATGGAACCACGGAAAGGAGCACGGACAGGACCCTGTCATGCTCTTTGATGCTGGGGTTGCAATAGATGCGGTGATGCTCTATGAATCGGATCGATTCCAGTTCCCGAGGATGCTGGAACAGTGGCGGAGGTATATAAAGGCCGGGCAGGGGAATGTCGTTATCGGAAATTGTGTCGATTACCGCCTGCTCGACTCCGCCGGTTTGTCTCCTCCTGAAGAATTCTACAGACGGAATGTTGAGGGCTACAGCGGGATAATGGACGGCGGTACAGCAACAGGCGTCTTTTTTCACGATATCTCGAGAGCGCTATGGGGTAGGAGAGGCGGCTACTCGTTCCTTGATTATGCGTTCGCGCACGGATCGAGCGTATACAGGCTCCTGCAGGAGACGGGGAATCTCGGCCTCGTCGTCGACATTGTTGTTGACAAGGTCACCGACAACAGGGATGCTTTCCGGAATGAAGAGAAGAGGGGCGATCTGGAAGGCTACCTTGTAGTGAAGAACAACAGCACCGCATCAATGAGAAACATCATTATCGAGACACTCTATTTTGGGAAGAGTGGCGTTTATTTGATAGAAAAAGAAGGATCCCGCAGCTTCACCTCATCGCTTCATATAGAGGAGATTCCTGGGCTGGAGTGCAAAAGGCTGAGATTTCATGCGGCCGGAGTTGCTCGGGAAGGCTTGAGGTTTATTGTTGATATAGAGGGAAAGAAACGGTACTATATTACAGAACCGGTCGATTCCATTCCGTAAATGCAGTACGTAGGTCGATCTCCTTATGAAGCCGATACACAGCATCATCGTTCTTGTTATCATGCTCGTAATGGGCGCATGCTCAAGAGATAAAGGCCGGGCGGTCTCTCCTCAGGTAACACCTGAGGAGATAGAGGAAAAAAAGATCCCCCTGAAAAAAGAAAAAGATACCGAAGAAGAGCAGTATGACATAGGTACGATAGGGGAGTTTACGCCGGAGATTTTTGTCCGTCTCACTATCCTCTACAAAAAAGAAAGTACGAGGTGGCTCGAAGAGGCGGCTTTACTCTCGGACGCCGAACAACACCGCTACTTCGAGGAATCGAACAGAAGCTTTTTCGAGTATTTCGGGATAACAGAAGAGGATTACATACGCTACAGTACGGATCACATCGACGAGCTCAACAAATATCTGGAGGAACACCCCGAACTTACCCCCCCACTCCAGGGCGAATAGGCCGGTAAAGTCAAACGGTCACGCTCATTCCCTCTCGCGCGTAGAAGAGATTAGTGAATCTTTTCTTATATTTGGACTGATTTTTCTTCAAAACGGCGTCAGAAGAGCCCGGATCATGGTGTGTCAGCGCCAGGGATTTGACCCCGGCTTTTTGAGCGACTTCTATCGCCATTTCAGGGATACTGTGGCCGAACCCCTGCCGTGGAGTCGGCGGGGTGCTGTACTGTTCTTTGCTGTACTGGGCGTCATGTATGAGAAGGTCGGCTTCTTTTGCAAACTGGATAAGCTTTGTATCGCCGAACTGGTAGCCTTCAACATCCGTGGCAAAAACGACGGCTCTTCCCGAGTGCTCGATCCTGTACACGAGAACGCCGTTTACAGGGTGCGCGTATTCGTTCATCACCTTCACAGCTACTGTTGTATCCTTGATAACGGCCTTCTCGTGATACCGGTTAATGGTTTTAGGAGTGGGGTTTTTTGTTTCAAGCAGGATGATGTTGTTCTCCTTTATGGTTTCAGTGCTCTTCACCGAGTTGGAGTGGTAAAAATCAACAGGGAAATTGGGGGGGATCATCGATCTTTCAAGGGTAATGCTGAGCTCGTTTCCGAAGTTTCGCGGTCCGAAAAGATGCAGCATGGTCTGGCCAAGGTACAAGGGTGCGAAGAAAGGAAGTCCCTGGGTATGATCGTGATGCAGGTGGGTGAAGAAGAGTGAAAGTTCGAGGGGTTTGTTCCCGCTCCCCTTGAAATAGTCGGCAGCAATCTTCTGCCCGAGCTTGATGATTCCTGTGCCGGCGTCGATAATGATTGTGCAGCCGCCTACAGAGACCTCGACGCAGGTCGTATTTCCCCCGAAAAGGAGAGTATCCTTCCCCCACACGGGGTAGCTTCCGCGTACTCCCCAGAATGTGACTTTAAACTCTTCTCCCATCTTTACCTGCTTCTATTCCGCTTTCTGTGGTTTTTACTCCGATTTCGGATATTAAATAATCGACCGGAACATCATTTTCCTTTACGGGCAAAGAACCGAGGATGAGGCGGTCGTAGGTAAGGGCGCACCGTGTTATAGCCGGATACTGAATGAGAAACCTGTCGTAGTACCCGCCTCCGTATCCCAATCTGTCCCCCTTCAGGGTAAAGGCGAGGCCAGGGGTTATGACAATGTCGATATCACAATAATCGACTTCTTCGCACGAATCTGACGGCTCGAGTATCCCGTACGCACCGCTTTTCAGGTCGGAGGAACCGGGTTTATTGATGAGGAAGAAGCACATCCGCGAGCATCTTTTATCTATCCTCGGTACTGCAACGTATTTTCCGGCCTCTATCGACCTGCTCATTATCCTCTCTGTGCTTATCTCGCTTCTGAAGCTCACGTAGCAGAGTATGGCTTTCGACTGCTGAAATATTTTCCAGGAGAAGAGATTGCGCTCTATGAGCCGGTCCAGCACTGCCTTTTCCTCAGGGGGAACTGCGCTTCGTATCCTCTCGCACTTTCTCCTCGTATCCTTTTTCGTCAACTATTCTTCCTCCTTGTCTTCCAGTTTCCTCAAGAATTCGAGCCTCCTTTTCATCTCCTTTTCGTCTCCGAGTATGCCGGGAGAGTAAAATTCGACCTTGGAAACCGTATAATCCTGGCCAACCCAGTGATACCTGTAGTCGTGCGGGTACTTGTAGTCCTTCCCGCCCGAGGGTGAAGATCGAAGGTGGGGAGGTACCTCGAGGGTTTCGTTAGATTTTACATACTGCTGTGCCCGATCGATTGCAGTATAACTCGAGTTGCTCTTCGGCTGCAGAGAGAGGTATAATGTCACATGAGACAGGATGATACGTGCCTCAGGCATTCCGATACGCTCTACTGCGTCATGCCCCGCGAGTGCGATTGGGAGGGAGTGAGCATCAGCAAGGCCGATGTCTTCGCTCGCGAGGATGACGAGTCTACGCGCTATATAGAGCGGATCTTCTCCTCCTTCGAGCATGAGTGCGAGCCAGTAGAGTGCGGCGTCCGGATCCGACCCCCTGATCGATTTGATGAAAGCGGAGATGGTGTCGTAGTGGTAGTCCTCGTCGCGGTCGTAGAGGAGCGGCTGCTGATCTATGATTTTGTTGATGTCCTCCAATGAAACTTCTTTTTTCCCTTTGAGATGTAGTGCAGCTTCGAGGAGGTTGAGCATCCTCCTTGCGTCGCCGTTTGCATAACGCACGAGCCACTCTTTCGCATCTTCTGAAACCGCAACAGACTCCTCGGCCTCGGCCCTCTTCAGTATCCCATGCAGGGAAGGGCGATCGAGAGGCTCGAATTCGAAGAGCAGGACCCTCGAGCGTATCGGGGGGATGAGCACGTAAAAAGGGTTTCGGGTCGTCGTACCTATGAGTGTCACGAGCCCTTCTTCGAGTGCGGGTAGAAGGCCGTCCTGCTGGAGCTTGTTGAACCTGTGTATCTCGTCAATGAAGAGGATGGTTCGCATTCCTGTGTAACGGTTCTGCTCAGCCTTCTGGAACGATGATCTCAGGTCCTCGACTTTGCTCACTACAGCGTTGAGCCGTACTATCTCGCTTTTTGTGAGATTTGCTATCACGCGTGCAAGCGCGGTCTTTCCGCATCCCGCAGGACCGTAGAATATCGAAGAGGTCATCCGGTCGTTCAGGATAAGAGATCTCAGTACGCCGTCTTTTCCGACAAGCTTCTTTTGGCCGAAGAAATCATCGAGTGTCGTCGGTGAGAGCCTTTTCGCGAGGGGTATCCTTTCTTCTCCCATGTTTTCGAAGAGTGTGCTCATGAAGATTCAGCCTCCAGAGACGCTATAATACTCTTTCCGTTCGATATGAGCTCGTCCGTCCTTTGAGCGGAGCCCGATTCAGCCATGATCCTCATCACAGGCTCTGTGTTGGAGAGCCGCATATGGATCCATTCTCCGTCTGTATACAATTTTATACCATCTAATGTATTTAGTTCGAAATTATTAAATATGTTCTTGGCCTTGATGCATAAACGCTCGTACAGGCGCTCCTTTTTTAGAGAACCGAGATCGAGCTTCTGTTTCTTCATAGCGTATGAAGGAATTTTCCCTGTTATTTCAGAGACTGTCTTTCCGCTCTCTGCGAGAAGATCCAGAATAAGTGCCATTCCCACGATACTGTCCCTGCACGGATTTACTGTTGTGACGATAACTCCACCGTTTCCCTCACCGCCGAAAGAGGCACCGTGCTCGAGAAGCCCCTTCGTCACATTGATCTCGCCGATCTTTGTCCTTTTCACGTCGACCCCGAAACGGCGCGCAAGGTCATCCACCATCATGGATGTCGACAGATTGCACACGATGTCTGTCTTTCTATGCCTGAGGTACGATTCGCCTGCGAGCACCAGTGTGTACTCTTCGCCTACGGCGCATCCCTCCTCAGAGACGACAGAGAGCCGGTCGCCGTCCGGGTCCTGAGCAAATCCTATATCAGCCTCCTGCGCCCGGACCAGATCGCAAAGGTCCTCGAGGTTCTCAGGCGTAGGCTCAGGGCCCCTCGGAAAAGTCCCCTGCGGACGGTCGTGCACGCCGACCACCGTACATCCGAGCCTGTTTAAAAAATCCATATCCACGGCAGTTCCGCTGCCCCCCACTGGATCGATTGCGACCCTGAACTTTTTCTCCCGTATGCGGGCGGTGTCGATGAACCTAAGAACTTCATCGATATGAAGAGCATGCACCTTTCTGTCGAGCGTTACCCTACCGATATTCTCATTTTTCTCCCATGCAAATGTAGCTGTCTGCTCAGCTATAAGCTGAGCAGACAGCTCTTCGACTCTCCCCATACTCTCCTCGTCGAGGAAAAGACCCCTGCCGTTGCAGAGCTTCAGTGCGTTCCATTGCGGACCGTTGTGGCTCGCTGTTATCGCTATTCCCCCGAGACAGCCAAGCTTTCTTGTGCAGAAAAGTACCGTAGGGGTGGGCGCTACACCGATGTTTGTCACGTCGTACCCGAGGGAGACTATCGTGCCCTCTACAATTCGTTCGACGGCCGGGCCGCTTTTCCTCGTGTCCCTTCCGATCAGAAAACGCCCTCTTTTCTTCCCTGTTTCGCGTACGAATCCCTGTACATACCTCATGACTGTAGGGGGAGTGAGACTCTCACCGACAATCCCGCGAATACCCGAAATGCTCACCATAAGAGACATGTTGCCCTCCATAGGCTATCCCAGACACCGTCTAGAAAGAATAGAAGGTTCTTCGATACTTGTTTGTACCTCAGTATGTTCACGATAATCCACATATGGTTAAGAAGAAACCGGCATCGGCGGAAGTCTACCTCATAGATCAAGGAGCATTTTTTTCATCGTAAATTCACATTAGCTGACACCTTTGTCATCATCTTTCTTATTCGTTCAATATGATGATCTCTACCCTGCGGTTTTTCCTTCTTCCGTCTTCGGTTTCGTTGCTCGCAATCGGCCTGTTTTCCCCCATGCCGATGTAGGTTATACGTGGTCTCAGGGAGGGGAGTCTGCTCTTGAGCTCCTGTGCTGTCCGCCTGGCACGCTTCAGTGAAAGAGAGAGGTTGTAGTCGGCAGGGCCGGTACTGTCCGTATGCCCGACAACCCTCATCCTTCTGCCTGGAAAATCCTTTAGCACATCCACGATATTATCGAGATCTTCGGAAGCGCCATCGGAAAGCTCGTCCGAGTCGAATTTGAAAAGAATCTCCCCGACATTGATGGAAATCCCCTCCGGGACAGAAGTAACCCGGACCGATGGGAGCTCCTGTTCGAGTTTTTTCTGAATATCGAGCGCAGCCCTCTCCTTCTCGTTCAATCCTTCGGTCACGGTGAGCGCGGCACGAGAGCTACCTGTATATTCTACTGTTTCGCCGTTTGACATGATAAATATATAGTCGAAGTTCTCCTTGTAAGAATGAGGCGCGCCTCTGTCGAGATTCCACCAGTAAAGCTGGTTGAAGTACCCTACGACCCGGCTGGGAAGCAGCTGCACCGGTTCTGTAACTTCGCTGTACATCAGGGTGTAGTTTATTGTATAGTTTATAGAGATCTCTGCGATCCTCTCCCCGTCTATCTTCCGGTTCCCTATGTATTGATACGAAACTGCCGCTGGAAGGATTACGGGCTCATCGATTCCGAAGACATCTCTGAAATCGTGAGATTCATGGGCCTTGGACTGCCACTGGTCCCCGACTTCCAGAGGATACTTAGGAAATGAGGGGACACCCCGGACAACAGGCATGAAGTAGTGTGGGGCTATATCGTAGTAGCCGTACACGTCCCTGTAAAATTTCGTGGGGTAGGTCTCTTCGAGTATGAAATTGC
>DATKZJ010000063.1:0-45938 GCA_035527995.1 Spirochaetota bacterium
GAAGCGTTGTGAACTGCCACGACTGAGGGCTCTGAGAGTACGATCCCCTGTCCTCTCACGTATACGAGCGTGTTCGAAGTTCCGAGGTCGATTCCGATATCATTTGACCATGCCCCCCACATCTTGCCAAATACCATATATATCTCCTGTTTGATATTAAAAACGGATCGTTCTGGACCGAACTACGTTCGCACGGTCTTGCGCAAATCAATATAACTTATCGATTGTATTTATATGCTTGGGATCTATACTCAGCGCCCTTCGCCACTCTTTCCTTGCTGAGATCATATCCCCCTCTTTCTCGTGAATATTCCCGAGCCAGTAGTATGCATCCGCAGATCGCTCATTCAGCTCGAGGACCTTGTAGAGATGGTCCCTGGCCCGTTCATATCTCTCCTCCTGGAAATCGATCCAGGCCAGAGCGGAATAAGTCTCCTCGAGCACCGCGTTGTCGGCAGACCTGTTTATGAGAAGTGTAAACTCCCGAACCGCGCTTTCATACAGCCCCTTGTCCTTGTACGCGTGCGCAAGAAAGAGATGCCCTATATCCTTGTCAGAGGCAGCGACGGTCATCTCCAGATATTTAACCGCTTCATCAATTACGCCGAGCCTGTAGTAACAGTATCCCATTATCTCGTATACCTGTTTGTCCTCGTACCCGGAATCGAGCGCCTTCTTGAGATACCCGGTTGCGAGCTCGTAGTAGAGCGGTCCCTTCTTGAAATATGACATCCCCAGGATATACAGGCTCCTCGTCAGCACGTCATCGAAATTGGATAGTACGATCCCCTTCCTCATATACTGTATGGCGCGGTTAATCGACTCTTCCTTCTCCGGGCCGGTGAGGGACGAAGAGATGTTGTAGTATGCCTCCCCCAGATATCTTAATATTCGAGCGTTGTACGGTTTCTTCTCGAGGTAGGGCGCACCTTCGTGCACGACGATATTGTAATTACCGGATTCGAGATTTCTCTCCAAGAAGGTGTAATCATTGAACCGCAACCTGTAAAACTCCACCATCTTGGAATAAAGAGTGTATGCGTTTAGAAAAAATACAGAGTAAAAGCCTCCCCCTCCCAGCAGGAGCAGGATGATGAGCACTATAAAGAGCTTTTTCTTCTTTCTTTTCGGCTTATACAGGTACTTTGAAAAACGATAGTCGCGCATAGGTTACATTAGAGCATGCAGTATGTATTTAAATCTCGCCCTCTCTCCCTCGAGCTTAATAACATCCTTCTTTTTCTTCACGTTCTTCCTCTTGATGACAATATACGGGTCGAAGAAACGGTAGTTCCCTATGGAGGATATATAGATCCTTTTCAAGTTCTCCCCGTCGAAGACGAGTATGTTTTTCGACGTTAGTGCGATCTCTCCTTTCAGCTCCATGTTCAGTTTAGCTTTATCGAGCGTAAGCTGCCCAGGATCTACCGGAGTCTCCAGAGAAAAAAAGGTGCAGGATCCGATATAGTGAACGGCCTCGTTTTTTCCGAGCCCCGGCACGGGCCGGTCGGGCTTGAGCACAGGGACATAGTAGTCTTCCCTTTCCTCCCCTGCTTCATCACCAGTTTCCCCGTTATCGCTCTCCCTCTCAATCCCCCTCTTTCTGGAAAGGTCACTGCTCCGGTAGAATATGATCGTAGCAAAAAAAACAATAATACCAAATATTATTATTGATAAAAAAATAAAAAACATACTACCGCCTTATTGACAAGAATATTATTTTACAGATGAGTAAAAGTCAAATCATTTAAGCGGATACCACGTACGTTATACCTTTTTCATCATTGTAAGGCCGAATGGAAAGGAGAGTGCACTTCCAGAGGCGTTAAAAAAGTTGGAGCGAGTACCTTTTCTTAAAGGATGAGGGGCTTGTAGACCAGGGATCCTGTGACCGGGAGGGAAGATCTGTTCGGTTATAAGTAAAAGCCAACCGTCCGGATGCGTAAAGGCTCTACAGATGCTCACCTGTGCGGTGCACGATTTTGGGGAGATGAAACCCTGAAAGCCCGCTGCGACAGAGCGTTTCAAACCTTCTCGAGAATGGCCTTTCAGGGTGCAACCATCATGGCGTCGTATGACCAGAAGGCATCATACAGGGCGACACTGAAGTTTGTCATCACAGGGAACCTCGGGCCACCTCCGCCCTGTTTATAGTAAAAGCAACGGTTCACCGTAAAACGAGGTTTTACCTCTCGAACAGGGCTCCCGGGGAAACCGGCTTCTGAAAGCAACCCGCCTTTCAGACTTCAAGAAAGAGTGCCCCGGCCTCCACCCTTTTTTCTCCCGCCTCATCCTCGCACCACGCCTCGAGCTTCAGCCTCCTGCCGCGGGTCTCCACACACCTTCCCCTCACGATGATCTCTTCATCGACTCGAACGGGCTTAATGAACCTTACCTCGATACGCAACGTCACTGCCGGTTTTTTGTCGAAGAGACATACCTTTGCCATCACCTCATCCAGGACCATTGTGATGAACCCGCCGTGGACCACCTCCTTGAAACCCTGCATATATTCCTTCGGTCTCCACCTTGTATATACTTCTTTCTTTTCGGTGTCCCGGGAGAACTCTAGCCGTAATCCGTTCGGGTTTTCCCTGCCGCAGACGAAGCAGCCCTCATATGTGTCGCTGTACTCTACTTCCACCTGTAATTCCCTCAGGACCGGTATAGGAGCTATTTTACAATGAGCACCTTTCTAACGTACCGATCACTCCCTATTTTAATCACCATGTAATATACTCCCGGAACAACCGTTGTGCCGTTCCTGTTCCTGCCGTTCCAGGTTACAAGGTTCGTTCCTGCACTTCCTGTGCCGTCGAAGAGCACCTTTACCGGATTTCCTGCAAGGTCATACGCAGTGATCGTTACCTTCCTGCCGGAATCGATATAGTAGTTGATATAGGTTACGTCCCCGGTGCGCGGGTTAATGACATTGTTCCGTATGGTAACCCTCTGTGACTGCTCATAGAAGACCTTGAAATTCCACGGCACGCTTCCCCCGGAAGACTCAGGCCCGTCGGAGTAGTAGATCGCCCCGTCGGTGTCCACGAGGAACCGGACGACTGCGCCTTCGACCATCTCGGCATCGTCGTGAGGGATCGTTGCAGTCCAGCTCATTGCAGACCCGGTTGCGACGACCCTCCTATCGTTGGGGTTTGCGGGCGAGAGCCCGTCCGGCAGGGCCCCGACATCGAACCATAACGCCACAAAGTTGGCATTAAACTGCGTTTCTATACTAATCGTGATGTCAGAGTCCATGAACGCAGCCGGGAGGAGCGGATTTTCGAATACACTCGAGCCGTCCGTTGCCGTGACCTTGACGATGAGGTTTGACCCTGCCCCGCCTATATCGACCTCGGCACCCTGTGGTGACTTCTGTGCGAGGAGGTCCTCGACGCAGGTGGTTCCTCCCGCCTTGATCCCGATCCCGGACGGGTTGCCGGGACCCGGCACAGACCACAGATCGGGCAGTATGAGAGAAGGGGTGGCCCCTAGCACTATATTAATGTAAACATCACCGGGAGTCGGATCATCGAGAGAGCTCCCTGCTCCGAACGAGTCGCCGAACGCCGCATTGAGGAGCTCGAAATCGGAACTGTTCGTACATGCAAGCTGCACAGGCTCCGTAAACTCGATCTGTATATAATCCCCGACGTCTATGTCGTTGCTGTCAGGGTCATTGAAGACTGCCGTTATCATTATCGGTTTGGCACCGTCAGCCGTGTTCTCCGTCTCGCCGTTGAGCATCTCGTTCGGCGTTGCGGCCTCCAGTATCTTGCTCGAGCCGAGCGTGCTGTACGAGGTAGAGGGAGTTACTCCTGTATCGTAGCTTCCGCCCTCATTGATAAGCAGTGTAACGGTGCTGACGTCTGCAGCGCCGTAGCTTCCGTTCTGTATCGTATACCCGAAAACCGCGATACAGTCCAGGCCGTCACCGCCCCCCCCCGCATCGGTGATGTCAACATTCTCGCTGAACTGCACGGTAATACGGTCTATACAACCGTTCTCGTCGAAGTCATCAGTAACAATGCTCCTGAAGGCGGGAAGGGCGCCGTCCTCTGCTGTTCCGCCGGTATCGCCGAGTCGGTTTCCTGCGAGATCGACGAGAAATATATCGGCCCCTGAGTAGTCGTAGCCCGGGATTGCGTCCGTGTCCCACAGACCGGTCTCTGTAAAGGTTATGCTGAACCTGTTGTCATTTGCATCCGCATCAAGGACTCCGTCGCTTATTCCGATCACAGACGTGCTGAAGCCTTCACCGTCGTGGGTCGCAATGTCGAAGTTGGTTGCGGTAAAACCGTCCTGTATGCCGCTGCTCGAAACATCGCTGGTCTCGAACTCGACCCGGTCGATATGGCCGTTCCCATTCAAATCGTAGGTCGCTTCCCAGCTTATGGACGGGCTATCAAGGTCCCATGCCGTAGCCGACGTTGCCAATACAGCCGCCGTAGATACGACCGGGTTTCCCGAAGCATCCTGTATCCCCGCATTGGCAGCCGGGATAAAGTTCCCTGAGGGCGCTGTATTCCCACTGGAGATACTACCGTGCGCGTCATCGCTCCTCGCGAGGTCGAACCGGACGATCCCTCCTGCTTCAACTGTCACTCCGACCTCAGTGATTGGAACAACAACATTACCACCAGTAGCAAAGCTCCCGTATCCACTCAAAACGCCGTTCGAATAATCTCCGCCGTGACCCGTGTCAAACCCCCCACCTGTCTCATCATCTCCGTCACTCGCTGTAAGTCCGCTCCCGGGAAGGAGGTCTCCACACCAGACAGGTTCACTGAAAGTAAGGTTTACCCTGTTCCACCAGTTCGTGCCGGATACGTTCAGCCTTGTAGTCTCAGCGGCGACCAGTACCGGATTCGCCCCGTCAGAGGTTGTGCCGCCTACAATGCTCGCAAGCTTGTTTGCAGAAAAGTCCTCTACATCATCCGTCCCGTCCTGTGTATAATCAAAATTTGGTGTGATACCAGTATCATAGCCCCCACCCTGTGTAAAACCTATACTGAATCTTTCATCATCTGCATCATTGTCATCCACTCCACCATTTATACCAGTAACAGCCGTCGAGAAACTCTCCCCTACATAACCCGCAATGTTAAAATTATCTATCCCAGGTACATCAACTATTGGTTCGCTGAGCTCAAACTCAACCCTGTCTATAAAACCATCAAAGTTGTTATCGTAAGTCTTTGCGACGACTATGACCGGTCCCGCCCCGTCTGTGGCCATCCTGCTCGTAAGGGGATTCGTATTGGGCGTGATCGGAACGAGATCTTCGATATTCCCTGCCACTACACTCAATGTCGGCGTCGCGTCCGTACCGGCCGAAGGCCACGTGATGTCTAACCATATGACCGCATCGTTCACCCCACCGTCTGCAGGAACACTGTTGACGCTCCCTCCCCCGTCAATGCCGAAATCACCCGCCGTGACACTCCCATCGTTTATACCCTCGCTGAACGTCACCTCGAGGCGGTCGATCGTCCCGTCCACATTCATGTCCATCGTAATGAGATCACTGATGACAGGACCCGCCCCGTCAGTGGCCTGCAGCGAATGATCATCAGCGATCTCTCCTGAACCACCACTAATTATATTGGCTCTCCCCTGTTTATAGGTGATTGTTGGCTTCTCGCCTGTATCGTATGATCCAATCTCGATCAATCCGACGGGCAGAGGGTCACCCAATGTTACAGTTCCCAAATAATCATTGGTATCTATGTTATAGGTAATTGGTGTTATATCAAAGCAGGCCAATCCCGAATCAGAACCGGTAACATCAACTGTCTCACTAAAGCGGATAGAGAGCTGGTCGATATGGCCATTACTGTCCATGTCTATTGTTGTTACCGAATCAATGACCAGTTGCGAAAACAGGTTTGTGGGAATCAGGAACAGTGAAATAATAAAAACTACCGATACGAAAAATGCTTTCAATGTCTTCATGTTAATCTTCTTTTACCTGCCTCCGCTCCTCTTCCATCTTCACCTTTACTGAAATTGCGTCTTTCAGCTGCAGAGCCTGTTTGTGTTTCGGGTCAATCTCCAGAACCCGTTCGACCATCTCCAGCGCCTCTTCATACCGGGCCTTCCTGTATAGATCGAGAGCCTTCATATAAAATGTTCCGATCTCTTTCTTTCTCTCCTCGATCCGAGTTACACCGAAATAGTATGAGAAGGAAACTGAAAACATGTTTAAGAACGCCAGACTCGGGCTGTAGGAGGCCTGGACACGTATGTCCCTGCTTCTGTATCCCAGCCCTACAGCGAACATGGGGTTCTCCTTGATCTGCACTCCGCCTTCCAGAAAAAACCTTTTACTGAAATCAAACTCCGCGCCGATTGAACCGTATAAAGGCTCATAGACCGGCACTGCAATCTCGGCGGCAACAAGGAGATTTTTCAGCACCCTGTACGAGGCCCCCGCATGGATCTCGAGCGGGAGCTTCTCCATCATCCTGCTGTACCCGATGTTCTTTACCGCGAGCCCGAATACAAGGCTCGGATCAGGACCGATGTGCCGCTTGAGGAGGTTTGTACGTACTATGACGCCGATGTCCGTCGCAAAGAGCAGATAGCTCTGTCCCGGGTAGAGCTCTTCTGGAACATTGTTGTAGAAGAGCTTCAGGTTCGCTCCAACCGCCATGTCGAGCGGGGAGAACTGATAGCCGAAGTTCAGAACACCGAGGCTCTGCGATATGATGTGGGATTGTCCGGTGGTCTCGCCGTAGTAGTCATAGTGAACGAACGGGAGATAGAGGTAGGTAAAACCGGCCCCGATAAAGAACCGTTCCGCAATGCCAGTCGAGAACCTGATGGCCTCATAGTTCACATCCTCGATCCATTCCTGATGGAGCACGGAGACCTTGTAGATCTTCCTCGTATCTCCGCCTGCAGGATTCGAATCGATATAGAAGGCATCATCGCTGATACCGACGAACGCCCCGCCGAGGCTCAGCGCCCTTGATCCGTAGATGAGCTTCAGCATCGGAGGACCCGCCTCTCCAGTATAGGGGAAGAGGAGGGAGGCCGGGCACAAAAAAAGAAGGAGAATAAAAACAAGGCTTTTAAAAAGACCTTTCAAAGCTCTCGACCACCTCTGTTCGCAGATATGGAGCAGTGCTTTCGTTCGCAGGACCTTCTATATAAGAATATAGCACACATGGTGACATGCTGCAAAAACGCACTGCCCGCTCATCCCTGTCACCAGCTATTCAGCCTCTTTAGAATTAATCGGCTTAATACCCCGATTCCGGTAAAAAAACTTGCCCGGAAGCCCGCAGGCACCCCTATCCTGCTGGGTTCGATGTTTCAATTTTTCATTCAAGATGTGCAGCAGGGCCGAATTTCGAACCTTGCAGTATTAAAAGCATCTCTACTCGCATGCGGTTTCCTGAAAGGAGAATCAAAAATGGTATAACGGTTTGAGACCGCCCTCTCCTCTTAAATTCCCGATCATCCCTTTCACTCTATACCGAGACAGGAGAAAAAAACAGGCCTTTAACCTCTGTGCCTCTGGTCTTTTTTAATCGTTGTTTTCTATCTCTCCGTATAATGAGGCATCCTCTCAGCGGATAATCGACGCTTCCGTTTCCTGATGATCCGCCCTCCCCCTGTGAACTGTGACCCTCCTCTTCGTCCCGAAGTCGATCTCAAACCCGACGGCATCATCCTTCTTCTTCTTCGAAGCAATCGATGCCGCGTCGCTGTAGCGGGCGATTATCCGCAGCGCTTTACGAATCGTCCCCGCGGCGCCGTCCCACATCATCACGCTGTAGGGGCCCGGGACGTCACGAACATCGATCTTCAGGTTCCCCCATCCGAGCCTGCAGAGAAAATCGTTTTCCGTCCTGTTCCTTCCGACAACGAGTTTGCAGCCCTCCGAGAGTCGAAAATGCCTTCCGTAGCGAAGTAAGATAAAGTCATCGACCCCCGGTTCAGCGGCATGCTCAACGAGATCTCTGAACCTCGCCTTAAACCCCTTCTCCGTGAGGATACACCCTCCCGCAGGTGACGGATACTCCCCTATTCCAAGGCGCGCCGCCATCTCCATCTGGGCCTTTCTTCCCCTGCCAGATATGGCATAGAGGTTTTCCCTGTTCACCCACCCTTCGGTCTCCGGGACCGTCGGCTGGAGAAGCCTCGCCGACAGGGGTCGGAGCAGATAGCCCTCGAGGCCGCTTCTTCTCTCTATTAGTTTCATAATGTTTTTTTTCTGGGACATGGGACGCTGCCCTACTACCTCTCCGGAGGCGACAAAGTCCGCCCCTATCTCTTTGGCGAGCTCCCATGCTTTTTTGAAGAACAGTATCTTACAGTCGATACATGGATTGACCCCGCTCCCGTACCCGTACCTGGGGTGAAGCAGGACATCCGTATACTCCTCCGATATATCAACATTGAGAAGGGGAAAGCCCAGAATTTCATCCTTTTTCTTGAAATCCCCGGGCAGTCTGTATTTCGGTATGTTGAACCAGGAGAGAAAATGAACACCCCACACATCGAGCCCTTCACGACCCATGATCTTCAGCGTCAGCAGGGAGTCGAGACCGCCGCTCGTGAGAACGAGAACCTTCCGCTTCATCCTGTTCTTCTACCCCCTGCGGGTCCCCCACAGGGGATCCCTGCGGGATGGAATAAAAAAGAGGAATAGAGCCCACCTCCGGTCCCTATTCCTCTTTTGAAACGGGTCATATAGAGTATCTTGGTATGTGGTCTCTGATCCACAGGACCTTCGGTCCAGATGACCTCAGATCTTTCAGATAATCAATCCGTCAGATCAGAAGAGGTTCCATATTACCCCGCTGATCTCCCTGATCATCGGAACCAGGACGAGTGAGATCACGCTCATAAGCTTTATCAGGATGTTGATCGACGGACCCACTGTATCCTTCATGGGATCGCCGACAGTATCACCGACAACCGCAGCCTTGTGCGCCTCGGAGCCTTTTCCGCCGTGTTTGCCTTCTTCGATGTACTTTTTGGCGTTGTCCATGGCTCCGCCGGAGTTTGCGTACTGGATTCCGATAATGATACCCGAAACAATAGCCCCTATGAGGGTACCTGCAAGAGTAACCGGACCGAACACTATCCCTACGGCGAGCGGGGTGAGAATTGCGATCGCTCCTGGGAGCAGCATTCCCTTTATTGCTCCCTTGGTTGCAATGTCCACGCATGTCTTCGAGTCAGGCTCCCCCTTGCCATCCATGATGCCGGGGATCTCCTTGAACTGACGGCGTACTTCCGCCACCATCTCGAACGCCTCCTTCTTCACCGCCTCGAACAGAAGCGAGGAGAAAAGAAACGGCAGCATACCGCCGATAAGGAGTCCTGAGAGCACCTTGATAGAGGAGAGTGCGAGCGAACTCTCAGCAATGTTGGCGGACACGATATAGGCGGCAAGCAGACCGATCGCAGCGTACGCGGCCGACCCTATTGCAAACCCTTTACCGATAGCGGCAGTGGTGTTCCCCACCGAATCGAGATGATCCGTCACTCCTCTCACTTCAGGCGGGAGACCGGACATCTCTGCTATTCCGCCAGCGTTATCGGCAATCGGACCGTACGAGTCTACGGAGACGATCATCCCGGTTGTGACGAGCATCCCGAACGATGCTATCCCGATTCCCAAGATCCCCGCACTTCCTGAAGAGATGATGATCGCAAACACTATTGCAATAACCGGTATAAAAACACTCTTCATTCCGAGGGCAAGGCCGCCTACCACACCGATTGCCGGACCGGTCTCGCAGCTTTCTGCGAGCCGCTTCACAGGCCGGTACCGGTTCGACGTGTAGATCTCACTCACAAAGCCTATGATTATTCCCGATATGGTGCCGGAGACGAGACTCCAGAAGATCCCCCACTTTCCGTAGTTACCGAAAGGAGCGCCCGTTTTCCATATTATCACAGCGGAGAGGATCATAGTGAGCACCGCAGCTACGTACGTACCGCCCAGCAGCGCACCCTGTGGGTTCTTCCTCGCAGCCGCTTTCACAAACATCACCCCGAGTATAGACGATATGATGCCTGCCGAAGCAATGGAGAGAACTAGCTGGATGATGTTCTTGACTCCATCGAGGTTGACTGCCGTGAGCTTCATCGTTCCGAGTGAAACGACGGAGATCGCGAGCACCATGCTCGCAATCATCGACTCTATGTATGACTCGAGAAGGTCCGCTCCGAGCCCCGCAGTGTCCCCGACATTATCTCCGACATTGTCGGCAATGACGGCCGGGTTTCTCGGATCATCTTCAGGAATGCCCGCCTCGACCTTTCCGACGAGGTCCGCTCCCATGTCCGCGCCCTTGGTAAATATACCACCGCCTGAACGGGCAAACAGGGCAAAGAGGCTCGCACCCATTGCGTATGCGTTGATGTTACCGAGCTTTCTTATAAACAGCGCCGAATCGGTTTCCCTGAATACCCCGAAGGCGAAGAGCAGTATCACCAGTCCGAGGAGGGCGATACCGACAACGGAAAGACCCATCACCGCACCTCCGGAGATCGCTATGTTGAGGGCTCCCTTCATGCCGCCATCCCTTGCTGCATGGGTGGTACGTACGTTCGCCCTCGTCGCTATCGACATCCCGATGAGTCCCGCCGCTCCTGAGACGATCGCACCCCATACAAACGAGACCGCAGACGCGTATCCGAAGTATTTCCTGGTGAACAGCATCGCGAGCGCGATAACACCCACGACGATGAAGATGTAGGTGTACTCCCGCCGCAGGAAGGTCGATGCGCCGATCTGTATCTGCCGTGCGATTTTCCGCATTACATCGGTTCCCTCTTCCTTCGAGAGCACGGAACGAATAAGTAAAAGCACTACAATGATAGCAATGACACTCGAAACGAGACCAAGTACAAGTCCGCTCATAATCACCTCCGAATAGAACAAGTTTGATTGCACCGTACCGGACCTCTCGTGTACCGACTCCAAGCATTTTTTAGTTACTTCAAGCTAATTTTTTTTATCGAATATGTCAATAAAAAGGTAGATCATCAGGACTATGTGTACCTGAACCTGGATAGTTTGCTGTGAGAAAACCGCTTTTTTACTACCGTGATTTGAAAGTTGAGTATTGCGTGCGAGTAACCTACACCATGAAATATAATACATTGCGCAGCCTGATGTTGGCTGTCCTCTACCATTTCCGGAATATCATGAAAAAACCCTGATGCTTTGGCAAGGCGCCTACAGTTCGGCAAGATCCACATGGGAGGTTACAGGCCTTCGATCGGAATTTTAGGTATGCATGACGGCTGCACCGTGCGTGCCGTTACCGGAGATTTGCTCCTTTTGCCAGCGCTCTGCCTGCCGGTGTGAGAAAAACTGCTTCGGCTTGCATCTTTTTCATTCGGCTGGATTCTTTTTTGAGGTGTGCAAGGCGGTCGGCATCGTGCACTATCTTATAATTCATGGATCCGCCCCCCCTGTCTTCGTGAAGGGTGGCGATGATCTCGCAGATCTCATCGATGTGATCCATCTGCAGCCCTTCTTTCAGGAGGAACTTTCTCGCCTCCTCCTCTCCGCTACTCTCAGGGCTGACGACTTCATCCCTGGGCCCGATATCATGAAGTATTGCGGCAGGGATCACGATATGCGCGTCTCCTCCCTCCCTGCTCAGGACCTCTTCGGCATAACGGAGGACGGTTTTTGCCTGTTCCATTCTCCTGCGGTCGGGCCCGAACCTCTCCCCCAAAGCGGTCAAGAGTCTCTGCTTCACCGATTTCACCCTGCTATTCATGTAGCTCGCATACTGCGCGTCACCGATACACTCTCTTGCAATCTTGCACCACTCGATACAGCTCATATCCTGAAACCGCGTCACAACCGTGCTGCAGTTCCTGCAAGGAGCACTTATTTCATCGGTCCAGATCTCGACCTCATACCTGCATGATGGGCATCTGAAAATTTCAGGCTCGGGCTGCCTCATGAGCTTTGCGCCCGGGCATTTCATGTTCATAAGGGTATCCTTTCAGCAGAAAGATTTTGAAGCGGATGTCGAGACTTCGTTTCCGCAATATATTAAATCATACAAAAACAGGACGTTTTCTTCCATTTAATAAATGGATACTCGAATATTCCTATTTCGCCTTGTTACATTAAAGCCGCACCATAGACACCCGATGGAGGAAGGCTTCGATATCCTTCCCTTTTTGCCCCTGCGTCATCGTAACGCTGAAGCATAAAGCTTCAGCGTTACGATCTTTCTTACTTTTCCGCCAGCCACTCTTGTTTCAGTACTTCTCCTTTTACACTTATCACGATATGCTTGAGTGGAACACGCCTTTGGGCAGATCCAAGCGCCTCCTCTGTGAGACGAAGGAGTCCCGAACAGCATGGAACCTCCATCGTAATCACTGTGAGGGTGTTTATCTTCGCATGATCGAAAAGCGCCCGTATCTTTTCGAGGTAGATCTCCTTTCCGCTGTCAAGCTTCGGACATGCGATGGCAACCGACTTTCCGGCCAGAAACCGCTCATGGAAACCGCCTACCGCATACGCAACACAGTCGGCAGCCAGGAGCACGTCCTTTTCCCTGAAGAATGGAGCCATCGGCGATACGAGGTGGAGCTGGACAGGCCAGTGCCCAAGCCGTGACGGAGAGGCCGTACGCTCATTGCCTGCATCGGTCTTTTCCCTATCGAAGTCCAGTTCCCGTGACTCGGGACATCCGCCCCCGCACGCCGAAGCAGGCTCCTGTTCTATCGTGATATCTATATCTCGTTCTTTCAGGAATTTCATCGCCTGTTTCAGATATTCCTCCTCGCCGTGATCCTTCAGGTGCAGTAGGTGTGCTTGTACGGTATTTTCCCCCTGCTTCACCACATTTTCCATTACGAGGCTTTCGTCGTACGCTTCCGCCTCTCTCTTTTCTATTGTAATTGCGCCCTCTGGACAGTGTCCCAGGCATGCTCCCAGCCCGTCGCAGAAAAGGTCCGACACAAGCCGCGCCTTGCCGTCTATGACCTGAATCGCTCCCTCGGGACAGTTTGGTATACAGAGTCCGCATCCTGTGCATTTATCCTCGTCTATTCTGATTATCTCTCTCTTCATCCCTCTTCTCCTCTATCGTAGTGATATTAATATAGCGGCCTCTCAAAATAAAACCTTGATCTGTGTCAAGAAATCGCGTAAAAGTATAAGAATGAATGTTGCAAACCTCTTGCGGCTGGCGGAGTTCTTCAGGGGACTCTCAGGCTCGAGCATCAAAACACTTGCCGAAATATGTATCCCGAAAACCATCGAAAAGAAAAAGCTTCTTTTCAGTGAGGGACAACAGGGGCATGCAGTATACCTCCTCACAAGCGGGGCCGTACAGCTCTTAAAGACCGCGGCTGACGGCCATGAGACTGTCATCAAGGTCGTGGGCCCGGGCGAGATATTCGGGGAGGTCATCCTCTTCGAGCAGAAGAGCTATCCTGTGAGCGCACGCGCGCTCGGCAGGAGCGCCGTTGTCCTTATACCGAGAATACAGCTCCACTGCCTCCTGAACAACGAGGATTTCAGAAACGACTTCATGCGCATGATGATGGCCAAACAGCGATACCTCACCGATCGTATCCTCCTCCTCACCGCATACGATATAGAAGAGCGTTTTTTCATGTTTCTCTCCGAACATTATGGAGAAAAAGAGGAGTACACACTTCCCATGTCAAAAAAGGACCTCGCCTCGAGCATAGGCACACTGCCGGAGACACTGTCGAGGCTGCTCGGACGGCTCGAGAAGGAGGGAAAGATTACCGTAAGAGGAAACGTATTCCGCATGAGAGAGGGGTTTTGGGAAGACAGAAGACCCCAAGGGTGAGCGTTCATGCCTTTCGTTTCATTTCAATCGAACTCAGTATACTTCTTGTTGCTGTTGTAGCTCTTGCTGAGAGGATACTTCCTTTTGTTGATCAGAAACTTCTCCCTGACGGTATCCGAGAGGTCCATCCCCACGCTGTCGGCGAAGAACAGAAGATAGATGAAGATATCGGCGATCTCTTCCCGTATCCTGCGTTTCCCCTCCTCTGAAAACGAGAGAGCGTCCACTTGTTTTTCCGACTTCCATAAGAATAGCTCCTGGAGCTCTCCCGCTTCGATCGAGAGCGCAGCCGCGAGATTCTTCGGGTCGTGATACTGTTTCCAGTTCCTCTCGTCCCTGATCTTCAGCGCTTCATCCAGAAGCTGTTTAATCGTTGTTTTATGGTCCATCGAAGCCTGCCCCCTTTGTCATGGCAAACAGAAGATAATGATATATATGAATGTACAATCATGAATCCGGCTTTTACTCGAGGTTCTGTTTCACTGAATACAAGGTGCTACTTCCGGCACCTCTCTTACGGTTGATTTCAGGTATAATACTCAGGATCCGTAGCATCGGAAACATCTGTTCTCAGTAATATTCGGTGAAGTCACGATTATCCTCACCTTTCAGCATAGCCGAGATATATTTTGCCGCTTTACGGGCGCCGTGGAGCGGTATTTTCCGATAGTCCGCCGCTCTTCCGATATTGGCGCATATCGCTTCGGAGAGCGATCCCGCAGCAGTCTCTGAATACGACATCCTTATCCCCGCACCGTGCCGCAGAAGCCTCGTGGAACAAGCCTCTGCTGCTCGAAATGATCTTCCAGAGGAAAATAGATAAAGGGACGCTGAAGCGCGGTAAGCTCGAGGGTGGTGCTTCCTCCTCCCTGTACAACCGCGATATCCGAGGCTGCGAAATGCTCGTAGAGATTCGGAACAAACCCTTTTACGGTTACGCCTTCCCCTGATTCGATGCCTTCCGGCGAGATACCCGGTCCGCACACCAGCACCATCCGGAGATTTGGAACCCGCCTCCTTATGAGCGGGTATGCACTCCTGCAGAGCCTTAAGAGCTCCGCCCCGATCGGGGACCCTCCGCTAGAACATACAACGAGAGGTTCTTTTCCGTACCCGAGTCGGTTCTTAATTTCATCCCTGTTCTTGTAATCCTCAGGCTCGAAACCGAGCACGTATCCAAGAAAGGTGCACCTCAGATTCGCATACTCGCGCTTTCTGGGGAGGAGGAGCCCGAACCTCTCATCCGGAACATCGTCCGGCTCCCCGACGAAGAGCGTATGATAGCCGGGCACGTGTGTTTTTCCGGTCCCCGACCATACACGGTTCATCACCCAGAGCTGGAGGCGTTCCGCAGGCCGCCCGGACATCGGCTCGAAACCGATGAAATCCACTATCTCCACGAAAACAGGCCTTCGGCCTCCCTTTGCCTTGCATATATAGTATGAAATCTCGTACGCCTCATCCGCCACCACGAGGTCGAAGCTGTACCGAGAGAGAATCTTCTTGAACAGAGCTATATTGTGAAGCCACCCTTTTGCTGCCCGCTTCCCGTACCGAAACAGGTTGAGGCTCGTTCCTTTTGCCGCGGAACGGGCGGCCTCGTTCACGTCGTAGTAGCTGTCCGACTCTTCGAGAAGTGTCTCTCCTCTTTCTTCGAGCAGCATTTTAGCCGACCCTGAGGCGAGCCACCCTATCTCGACATCCTTGCATACTCTCCTGAGCTCATTCGCGATTGCCATGTCCCGCGTATCATGGCCGAGTCCGACCGAGCCTGATATGTACAGCACGTTTAATGTTCGCACAAGCCGCTTCCCTCGTCGTCAATGTTATCCATACTGTTCATCGTCGGAGGAAGTCAAAAGACCTTTTCAGTATCAATCTCCTGAACAAAAGATGGGCGGTGAGATGCAAAAGCTGGGGAGCATGTACCGTACCAGCCCTCCCAATTCCTCCAGAGGTCATCCGAGGACCTCTTCGGGATCCACGGGTCGAGAAGAGCCGAAAACATCATCACCCTGTTTGTATCTATGAATTTTGCGAACAGGGACGGGTCGTAACGAAAGAAACTCGGTATCCTCTCGAGGTCTTCCAGAGATGTAAAAGAGCGGGCACAGTCATCGAGATCCTCCCCGATCCGGACCGATTGCTCACGATGAGCGCGCCGGCTCTTTCCGGTCCGGTAGAGCTTTGTTGCGATGCTGTGCCATGAGATGATCTTGAGGTTTCCTCCTGTGATGACGAGAACGCAGCGTTCGATCCTCGTATCGACCGCCATTGTGATGGCAGCGATCATCCCGCCGCTCGAGATCCCCATGATGTGTATTCTTTCGTAGCCCGATCTCTCCAGAAAATCGACACATGTTCTTACATCAACCACCGCCTGATAGAACTTTTTTTTCCATGACCTCGGTCGGACCGCCGAGGAACCTGTCGAACTGCTCGCGGTCCTTTGATACTCTGCCGTAGTGAAACGGCAGAACAGGCATGAGGGCCGTGAAACCGTGCCATCATAGCATCTCCGCTTAAAACCGAGGCCAGGAGAGGCTCCTTCTCCCCATGCCGTGCACGAACACCACCGCGCCTCTCGAGTTTGCCGATTCATACAGATACGCCACTGCCCTGTCCACTTCCGGGCAACCTGACGGGAGCGGGCTTTTGAAAGCACACCTCCTTCGGGTTTTCACCTGAGACATCGAACAGCACGCCGTCTCTCGAAACATCATACATCTTCTGTTCTCCGCCGATTTTACCGCTTACAACGCACCACTCATCATAATGTGTTATATAAAATGATGTCAAGGGAATGCGTCCTGGAGCGCCGTTCATTCGGTGTATGGCTGTTGCGGCAGCAATGGCCTTGCCCTGTCCCATATACAGACCACCGGACATCCTCGTTTGCTACCTGACCGCTCGGAACCTGCAGATATACGATTTTGCGTCCGGACATATTTGGATGACAAAAATTTTCCCTTGTTTTATACTTTCTATATGCCGACGAATGTCACGCCAGAATACAGAAAGGCTGAAGAGGCGTTCCGAGCCGCAAGCAGTACTGACGAGAAGATCGAACGACTCGAGGAGATGATAGCCCTTCTCCCGAAGCACAAGGGAACGGAACATCTCTACGCAGACCTGAAGCGCAGGCTTTCAAGGCTGAAGAAAGAGCAGGAATCATCTAAAAAGAAAACGGGCCGCGGGCCCGTCCTTGATTTCACACGAGAGGGAGCTGCCCAGATCATCATAGTCGGTCCCCCGAACTGCGGGAAGTCAACGATCCTCGATGCGCTTACACATGCACACCCGGAGATCGGGGACTACCCTTTTACAACGAACCGGCCGCAACCCGGGATGATGCCTTTCAAGGACATCCAGATTCAGCTCGTGGACACACCCCCGATGACAGGGGACTTCATGCACATGCACTTGCTCGGGCTCGTGAGGCACGCGGACGGCGTGCTGCTCGTTGCGGACCTCGCGTCCGATACGATCCTCGAAGACATGGATGCGGTTTTCGAGGCTTTCGGCTCACGTCATGTCAGGTTCGTTCCGGACCGAACATCCGACAGGGACAGCGTTTTTTGTAAGATCATCGCCAACAAGCGTGATGCACCGGATGCGGAGGACCGCCTGAAGCTGCTTCAGGAGTACCTCCACGAGGAGCCGGCAGGAGAGCGGCTCGATCTACTCCCCGTCTCATGCACCCAACAAAAACAGATTTCCGGGCTGCCCGAGATCATCTTCAACTGGCTCGGGATCATCAGGGTCTACACGAAGTCCCCCGGAAAGAAACCCAAGCTCGACCATCCTTTCACCATCTTTACAGGAGGGACCGTGGGGGATATCTGCGCGCTTGTGCACAGGGACTTCTCAGAAAACCTCAAGTTCGCCCGCCTGTGGCGCGGATCTCACGACCCTGTCACAGTGTCGAAAAACGAGATTGTGGAGGACGGCGACGTGGTGGAGCTGCATATTTAGGTATCGAATGCAACAAAGACCCTCTAACCACCATTTCTCACAAAACCATGTAAATACTTTGAAATAGGGGGTTCAATCCCCGTTTCTCATGAACAACAGCAAACTATAAGTAACGGGGCTTTTAGCGCTTTTCTCACTGTAAACTCTATTTTTTACATGAAAATATAAACCACTATCATATCGTCACTAAGCTCCATTGATATGCAATTGTTTAGAAAACCGTACTAAGGTTATTCCCCGGTATTAACTCACAGGATATCGGCGCAACCGTCGTATATTGACTGGCGTTCGAATCGGAACAACACTCAGCTTAAATATAATCATGAATCACGGCATTTCTCATGTCTTAAGCAGTGAAGAAGGGGCAGTCTCATTGGAAAACCAAGTGAGGATATTTCAAATAAAATTGCTATTTTTCTATTGACAAAATAAAATAGTTCATTAGAATAACAGTCATTCAGATGACTGACGAGGTGAATGGGTGTCTGCCGGAAGAATAAGCTACAACCCCCTCTACCTTCAGGTCAAGGAGGTAATCCTCAAACGGCTGGCGGAGGGTTCATATGCACCCGGTACGGTCATTCCAAGTGAGCAGAAACTCTCAGCCGATTTCGGAACGAGCATTTCCACCATCCGCCAGGCCCTCTCGATCCTCGTCTCAGACGGCTACCTAGTTAAGAAGCAGGGGAAGGGTACCTACGTATCGGAAAAAAAAACCAAGATATCCTTTCTCAGCTGGATTGGTGAATCAAAGCAGGGTATGGAGATCATCAGGGAGCTTATTGAAGCATTTGAGCGAAAGTATCCCTCCATCTCGATTGAATACATCCCCACGACCTATCCTGAAACCAGGAATGACCTCCTCAAGCTTATCACTAACGGCACTGCTCCCGATGTAGCCCAGATCGTGTCTCACTGGACGAGCTATTTCGCTTCAATGGGTGCCTTCGAACCGCTGAATGATCTTTTGAGCAGGGAGAACATCGAAGGCAGGATTTTCGAGAAGGATACTCTCGGGGGTATCTATCAGAACAGAATCTATTCGGTGTCCTGGGGCCTGTGCCCGGTTTCGCTCATTGCCAACAGAAACATCCTCAAGGAGGTCGGAATCGACCGAATCAACCCACGAATGTCAATTGAGGAATTCTTTGACCTGTGTAAAAGGATAAACTCTTTCTATGGAGACGGAGCGAAGTACTGTTACGGGCTTCCAATATCGGGCGACGAAACAGATCTTCTCAGGATCTATACCTTTTTACAGGTATTCCATGGAGGGTTCGTAGATGTAAAGGAACAGGTGATATTCAATTCAAAGGAGAATGTTCGCGGATTCACATGGCTTCGGAACTTTGTGAACAGCATCAGGGTCTTCATTGCGGATATCTACACAATCAGAAAACATCTTGCACAAAATGAGATCGCCTTTATCTCGGACGGACCGTGGGTCAAATACATCCTCGAAGAACTGACCGGGGAGGATTTCAACAGGAACTTTCAGGTCCTTCTGAATCCTGTGAACGCGGAGGAGAAATCCTACTCCTGGAACTACAACCATGCACTTGCCATCTGTTCACAGAGTAAAAACAAGATGTACGCAGCGAAGTTCATCGATGCCATAACTGTCGATCCGGAAATCAGCGGCCAGTACTACGCTCGAGTGGGCCACCTTGCGGTGAGCACGCGTGATCTTGAAGGCTCTGTCTACGAAAAAGCTCCCTTCTGCATGTTCAAGGACCAGCTTGAAAATGCAGTGGTGATAAACGCCCAGAACGCGATGTTTGAGAAGGCGATGGTTTTGTGCATAGACGCGGTAAAAAAGATCCTCTTCGAAAGAGCGAACATCGAGAAGGAGCTCGACGAAAAGCAGTACTATCTGAAAATGCTCTACTATGGATGAAACAGCATGCCCTGAATTGCTTTGTCTAGGTGGTAAAAATTTTTCAGGGTGTTTGAATATCTCAGCTGCGTGTGAAAATCATTTTCTTGAGAAAGGGGGTGAGAGTTCATTAGTATTACCGTTTTAAAATCACCAGCTGTTCTCTTCCTGAAAAAAGTGTTAAAAATAACCAAACGGAGGTAACAGTGTTATGAGAAAAAAGATCTTATTTGTGTGTGCACTTGCGATGCTGGTTGTTCCGGTCCTTCTATTTGCAGGCTCACCGAAGGAGCCCGAAGTAGCTGCAAAACCGGAAAAGATCACCATCGTGGTGTACGAGCCGGTCGAGGCCAAGGGGATGACGGAGTTCGGCAAGGTTTTCAAGGAGAAGTACGGCATCGATGTCGAGGTATTTACCATTCCATGGGCAAATCTGCACGAGAAGATCATCGCCGACCTTACCGCGAAAACAGGTTCCTATGATCTCATCGCCATCCCAGGGCTCTGGTCGCTCGAGTTCATCTATGCGGGGTATATCGAGCCACTTGACACATATTGGAAAAACCCGGATTATCCTTCCTTCGATATTGAGGATTACCCGCAAGACATCGTTAACCTCGTGGCTGATGAGGGCCATGTGTACTGGATTCCGCATCATGGCACAACACAAATTCTTTTTTATAGAAAGGACATCTTTGAAAAAGAGAATTTGAAACCGCCACAAACCTACGACGAGATGTTCAGAATTGCCGAGCTGCTCACCAACAATCCCAAATATCCAGAGGTATACGGTTTCGGCACGACCGCAAAGCAGGGTGAGTGGGCTTCAAGTACCTGGTGCACCTGGATCTGGTCGTGGGGAGGAGACTACTTCGACAAGAACTGGCACCCAATATTCAACAATGCCAAGGGGGTGGCATCTCTCGAAGCCTATGCAGAAGCTGTGAACCGGTTTGCACCGCCCGACTGTCCCAACTGGGGGAACGAAGAGGGAGGAGCCGCGATGCAGCAGGGGAGGCTTGCCATGCTCCAGATGTGGCCCTACCTTGCAGCCGCCATGGATGATCCTTCCCAGTCGAAGGTTGTCGGAAAGGTTGGATACGCACCCATGCCGAAGAAAGAGCTGAGTTTTCCGCGCCTGGGATCCTGGGGGCTCACCATCTCCAAGTACTCTAAAAACAAAGAGTGGGCATGGCGGTATATGGCCGAGTTCAACAGCAAGGAGAACGTTGAAACGATTCACAGAGCAGCCGGTATGCCGATCTGTCGAACGAGCGTGGCCAGTATGCTTGCGAAGACGGACCCGCTCTTCAAGGCAATATTCGAGAGTTTTGAGCACACGAAGGAGCGACCCGGTATCCCTGAGATCACACAAATTATCGATGTGTGGGGACTCGCAGTATCGAGGGTTGTGGTCGGCGATACAGACGCCCAGACCGCGCTCGATGAGGCGGCCGAAGAGATCGAAGTGATACTTCGCGACGGCGGTTATATTAAAGACTGAGTCTCTCTGGTGAAATATCAGGGATTTTTTCATTCTTAGTTGGTTCGCTCCAAGAATCTTGGAGCGAACCAACATGAAAGAAGCTGTGGAGAGAGGGGGCCCGAGATGACGGGGAGGCGAGCCGATCGGGCGAATCTCACCGAAAAAAAAGGTGGGGGGAACTCTATGGAAAGTGTGATCGAAAAACGTGCGAGATCGGAGAGGAGGAAACGACGCATCACACCATACCTGATGCTCGCGCCGCTTCTTATCGGGTTGTTCACCCTGGTGTATTACCCCCTTTTTACGACAATACGCTTGAGTTTCTACCGCTATGCGTGGAACAAACCGCAGGCAGGCATGAAATTCGTTGGATTTACGAACTATAAAAGGATTTTCACCGACGGGAAAGAGTTTTGGCCGTCCATGGAGAATACGGGAAAGTTTACTGCAATCTCGACTTCGCTCTGCATCCTCTTCGGTCTCGGTTTAGCGCTTTTCGTTGACAGAGAGTTCAGGGGGAAAACGGTGTACGTTACTCTGCTTCTGTTGCCTACAATGATTGCACCTGTTGTCTCGGGCCTTATCTGGAAGTTCATGTTCGACGGACTTTTTGGTGCCGTCAATTATCTTATTGGCCTGTTCGGTATGGAACCCATCGCCTGGCTCAGCAGCAAAAAAACAGCGCTCGGGTGTGTGCTCGTTGCAGATATATGGCAGTACACCCCCTTTGTGTTTCTCGTTATGCTTGCCTCTCTGCAGGCAATTCCGGTCGATCTCTTTGAAGCCGCAAAGATCGACGGAGCCTCAGGATTTAAGCTCTTTACACGGCTCAAGCTCCCCATGATTCTGCCGCAGCTTCTGCTTGTGGGTGTCATCCGGCTTATGGACACATTCAGGATTTTTGACCTCATCTATCTTATGACAAACGGAGGGCCTGCTGGATCAACGCAGACTATCGGTTTTCTCACCTATCAGCGGACATTCAGGCACTTCAAGATGGGTGAGGGGTCGGTTATCGCATTATTTATACTGATTGCGGTGCTCGGCTTGTCGTGGTATTTCATTCGGGCGCTGCTCGAAAACGCGAGGGGGCTTGCACGGTGAAGAGGACTGGATCAACAGGAGTGGCGATTTGCCGGACACGGGGGGTACGGGTCACAAAAAGGGCTCTCTTTTATATTGCCCTGACGATAATCACCGCTCTGTTTTTGCTTCCTTTCTGGATAATTTTGACGACCTCGCTTCGCAGCCGGCTTGAAACTTTTAACAATGTGGTGGTGCTTTTTTTTAAACCGACCATTGAGCACTATGTACGGGTTCTAGCGGGAGAAAATTTTCCCCGCTACTTTTTCAACTCCTTTATCATAGCAAGCGCTGTGACTGTGCTTGTATCCTACCTGGGGGCCCTCACCGCTTTTACCCTGACCCGGTTTCTTTTTAAAGGCTACCGTATGGTGACGATCGGTATCATAACTGCGAGGATGTTTCCTCCCATCGCGCTGCTCCCAGCGTTTTTTCTGCTCGCCTCGCGTCTTCATCTCGTGGATACACGGGCGGTTGTCATATTTGCACACACAGCATACGGGCTACCCTTCATCGTGTTCATGATGCTTGGATTTTTTTATGCGGTACCCCGTGATCTGGATGAGGCGGCAAGGATCGACGGATGCTCCTGGTTTGGGGTGTTCAACCGCGTGATCCTTCCCAACGTGGCTCCAGGGCTTGCTGCCGCAGCGATTCTCTCATTTGTGTGGTCATGGAACGAGTTTTTGTTCGCACTCGTTCTAACGCGGGCAACAGCGAAGACGCTGCCCGTTACAGTTTCGGAGTTTTTGACCTTCACGCAGGTGGACTGGCAGGGGCTTACATCGATGGGGACAATTTTGATTGTTCCGGCAGTGATCATTACAATATTCGCTCAGAAGCACCTTGTCAAGGGGCTTACTGCAGGAGCAGTCAAGACTTAGTGTATCAAAAATCCTGAAAGGCTCGAAAAGGTCCTTCACTTGCAGATAGGCGGCCGGATTCTCACGCGGGATGTGATGAACAATAAGGAGGTACTCGTCCGTTTCGAAAAGGTTATTTTCGAACCCTCATGGTCGCGAGAAAATTCTTTCAAAATCGCCAATGTTTTGCCACGTGAAAGAATGGTTTGAAAATTCTAAAAAATATATTGCCATACCATGCAGGAGCACGCAGCATGACAAATCAACAGCGGCTTTTAAAGGCTCTGAACCGGGAGCCCATTGATGTCATACTCACATGGGATTTCATGGATAATTTGAAAATACTCGAGCAGTACGGTGGTTACAAATGGAGGGAGACCTACGAATGGCAGGACATACTCGAGATCAACGTGAAGGCCTTCAAGAACATCGGTCTCGACATGACACGCTACATATACGATCCGGTTAACCACTGGATGGGATCGAAGATTTTCAATTGGATTCGTTTCTTTGGTGTAAACCCCGACAACTGACGTATTAAGCTGGCAGGTGACACGGCATGGATTGCGGCAGGGTAGCCTCTCCTTCGGAACCCCTGACGAGGTCAGAAAAGAGGTCTGTGAAAACATGGAAATTTTCAAGCAGGGTGGCGGGTTTGTGTTCAACAACGTACATAACATACAGGCCACTGTTCCTGTCCAGAATCTCGTGGCCTTCTTCGAAGCATATGAGAAGTACAGTACATATTGATTGCAGCAGGGAGTGCGAAAGAAGATGTACAGAACAGGCACGGGGCACTATAAGGAAGAGGATGCTGTGGTACTCGAAAATGATGCGCTGAAGGTCAGTATACTCCCACGCTGGGGTTCGAAACTCGCCTCAATACTCTACAAGCCGCTTGACTATGAGCTTCTGTGGCAGAATGCCGGGAAGGATTACCGGAAAACAGCCTACGGCGATCTCTATGAAGCGGGAGAGGCCTCCGGATTTGATGAGATGTTTCCCACCATATCGCGCTGCTTCTACGAGAGTGAAACCTGGTCAGGTACCGAGATACCCGACCACGGCGAGGTATGGAGCATTCCCTGGAAGTATGAGATCGCCGATGACCAGGTGCTGCTCAGAGTGAAAGGTGTACGGTTTCCCTATTATCTCGAAAAGAAGGTTTTTCTTGAGGGAGCTGTTGTGCATCAGCAGTACAGGGCTGAGAATCCGGCAGCTTCAGACCTTGAGTATATCTGGGCTGCCCACCCCCTCTTTAACACCACAGAGGGCATGGAGCTCATCGTTCCACAGGGCATGCACAGAATCGTAAACGCGGTGCCAAGCAGGCGACTGGGTCCATACGGCAGGATATACGGGTTTCCTTCAGCAGAGCTCGAAGGAGGTAAAAAATTTGACCTCTCGAAAGTCCCGAAAAAAAACAGTGCCGATTACCAGAAGTACTGGTTTTTAGGTAAGGTGACAGAGGGGTGGTGCATCCTGTACAATCCTATAAAAAAGCTGAGTATCGGCATGACCTGGCCCCGGGACAGGGTGCCCTATCTCGGTGTGTGGGTCAATGAGGGGGGTTGGGCGGACCAGTACAACATCGCACCTGAACCGGCAACAGGTGCCATGGACAGGGTCGATTTCTCGAAGATGTGGGGAATGAGCAGCGTGCTCCGAGCCGGAGAAGCACGTGAGTGGCTGCTTGCCATATCCGTGCGCGAGGGTGATAGACCCCGGTAACTTCAATACACATGAGATCTCATCTGCTGTGTGGTCGTGAGTTTCAACTCTATACATGACGGAAACCGGACATTTAATATTTAATGATACAGCAACTATTTTATATCCCGAGTTCAATAAGCAAGTTTTATTTTAATCGATTTTTGAGTTATTTTGCTGCACCGGGTCCGGCCTGCTCTGGTAATTCTAACATATACGTTTTGCTCCTATTTCAGTATATTGTTACTGTAGTACCCGCCATAAGCCGGTCTAACGCGTTTTTCTCACAGAGCCGAAACAATGACTTGGAACTGTTTACCGGCGAGAATAGCGCTAAACCGCCCGTTTCCATGTGAGAAATGGGGGTTACACATCATTACATCGAGGTTTTTTTCATGCAGGTAGGAATCATAGGATTGAAGCAGTCGGGCAAGACGACTCTCTTTCGTGCCCTCGCTTCGGTCGAGGATCGGGGCATCGGCATTGCAGCCGTTCATGTTCCAGATGACAGGGTATCTGTTCTCTCTAAAGTATTCAACCCCAAGAAGATTACATACCCGCAGATAGTCTTCAAAGACATCGAGATATCTGTAGAGGATGACGGATCGTTCCACGCTTCGACGGTACAGCAGATGAGAGAGATCGATGCCGCGGCCGTTGTGCTGAGGACGTTCGAAAACGACAGCGTCCCTCATCCGAGCATCACGATAGACCCTGTGAGGGACCTGAAGGAGATCGAAGACGAGATCTTTCTTACTGACCTGCTGCAGATCGAACGGCGGCTGGATCGGCTCGAGAGGGAACAAAAGAGGGGAAGAGAATACGAACTTCTCAAAAGACTGGGCAAGGGCCTCGAGGAGGGTACCTCGGTAGGACTCCAGACTCTCAACGATGACGAAAAAAAATTGATCCTGGGGTTCCGTTTTCTCAGCGCAAAACATGTTCTCGTCGTCATTAATGCGGACGAGAACAACAGCTATCCTGAAGAAAGCGTGGTGTCTTACTGCAAGAATCGGGGCTATGAATATATCAAGATCTACGGAAAGATCGAAGAGGAGATAGGGACTCTCTGCCATGAGGAGCAGAAGGAGTTTCTCGAAGACATCGGGCTCAACGAGTCCGTGATGGCGCGGTTCGTGAACAGATGCTACACCATGCTTGATCTCATCTCCTTTTTCACGGTCGGAGAAGATGAGGTAAAGGCGTGGAACATAAGAAGAGGCAGCACGGCCCGGGAAGCGGCGGAAAGGATCCATACGGATATCGCCAAGGGGTTCATCAGGGCCGAGACGGTACGGTATGAGGATTTCATCGAAGCGGGTTCCTTCAAGGCATTGAAGGAGCGGGGAATCCTCAGGCTCGAGGCCAAAGAGTACACTGTGCAGGACGGGGAGATCATGCATTTCAGGTTCAATCTCTAGGCTCCTTTAAGAGCCTTTTTCAGATTGTTCTTCCACTCTCTGAAACCCACTATCATACAGAACCGTCGGTGCTTTGGGCGTCTATCACCGTTTTCTCATAAATCGGGCAACACCGGGGCTGACTGTTTTATAAATGTGTAAGGCGAAAAAACCGCTTTTACCCCCTGTTTCCATGCTGGTAACAGTGGTCAGCCGATCTGCGATTTTTATATATTTGACGGGAAAAAACATGATAGAAACTGAAAGAACAGCGTACAAGCGTTCAGTAAACGAAGGATTAAGAAATATTGCGATAATAGCGCATGTAGATCACGGAAAAACAACCCTCGTTGATGCGATGTTCCGCCAGAGCGGACTTTTCAGGGAAGGACAACAGACCGAGGACCGCCTGATGGACAGTATGGACCTCGAAAGGGAAAGAGGTATTACCATCGCGGCCAAGAACTGCTCGGTCGTGTGGAAAGGGGTCAAGATAAATATAATAGATACCCCGGGACATGCGGATTTCGGCGGCGAGGTGGAACGCGCGATTTTCATGGCGGACGGGGCCGTCCTCCTGGTGGACGCTTCCGAAGGGCCCCTTCCTCAAACGAGGTTTGTCCTGAATAAGGCCCTGAAAGCGGGCCTCAAGATCATAGTCGTTATTAACAAGATTGACCGGCAGGACGCGCGCCCCGTGCAGGTTCTCGACGAGATCTTCGATCTTCTCATAGACCTTGATGCCCGGGATGAACAGCTCGATTTTCCCATTCTCTATGCTAACGGGAGGGCGGGAATAGTCCAGGCATCTCTCGAAGAAAAAGCGGAAAACCTGCACCTCCTTTTTGATACCATCCTGACGGAGATACCTGCTCCCGCATACTCCGACAAAGAGCCCTTCCAGATGCATGTGGCGGATCTTTCCTATTCCGATTACCTCGGACGCCTCGCAATAGGTAAAGTCATTAACGGAAGTGTGGCGTCAAAACAGAACCTTATCTGCATAGGGGAGAGCGGCCGACAGCTTCCACTGAACGTATCCAAGCTGCAGGTCTACCACGGCCCTTCTTTGAAAGAGACCGGCAGGGCCGACCCCGGCGACATAGTCGTGCTTTCAGGTATCGATGATGTTCATATAGGAGACACCATATGTACGAAAGAGTCTCCCAAGCCTCTCAAACGTATCAGCGTTGATGAGCCCACCGTATCGGTGAGGATCAGCGCCAACACCTCCCCCTTTTCAGGCAGAGAGGGCGCCTATGTACAGGCGAGCAAGATCCGGGAACGCCTAAAAAAGGAAACTCTCAAGAATGTGTCGGTAAGGGTTGAAGAGTCGGAGGACAGGGAGGGTTTCACGGTCAAGGGGAGGGGCGAGTTCCAGCTGGTGATACTGGTGGAGACCATGAGACGGGAGGGCTTTGAGCTCTGCATAGGCCGACCGGAAGTCATATTCCGCTACGATGGAACCAGGAAGCTCGAGCCTGTGGAACATCTCTTCATCGACTGTGAGGAGAGCTATGCCGGCATTGTGACGGAAAAGCTCACAAGAAGAAAGGGAAGGATGCTTGCATACGTTAATGGTGAAAACGGCCGCGCGAGGCTCGAGTTCAGCATCCCCTCCAGGGCTCTCATCGGCTACAGAGATGAATTCCTCACCGACACGAAAGGGACCGGGATATTAAACTCTCTTTTTACCGGATATGAGGAATACAGGGGAGATTTCCCCGGCAGGTTTACAGGCTCCCTTGTCTCAGACAGACGCGGAGAGGCGGTCGGCTACGCCCTCTACAACCTCGAACCGAGGGGCCGGATTTTCATCGTTCCCGGGGACCCTGTGTACGAAGGGATGATAATCGGAGAACACAACAGGGAGAACGACCTCAATGTCAATCCATGCAAGACAAAAAAGCTTACAAACATGAGGGCCGCAGGAAAGGACGATGCCGTGACGCTCACTGCAGCCTTTCCGATGACGCTCGAACGCGCCATTCAGTTCATACGTGACGATGAGATGGTGGAGATCACCCCGAAATCCATCCGTCTGAGAAAGAGCGTCCTTACGGCATCGCAGAGAAAGACCCTAAGCAGGGGAGCATAGAGAGGGGACCTCCGGGTGCAGTTCGACCTTCAGGGCCTTTCACTGATCGCGGTATGCTCTGCAAGCATTTTTTCTCGTGAACATCGGGGATACCATGCGCAATTAATGGTTTTTAGTCGGATCTGTATACCGTCACTATAATGTGTACGAAAGGCCCGATTTAATTTCGCTTTCTCTCTCCGAGCAGTACGATATCCCGCAGCGCCTCTTTGTTTTTCGCCTCCATCCATCTCTTTTCAAAACCAGGCTCCTGGACTATCTGGGCGATGGCGGTAAGGCTGACGAGATGGAAGTTCCGCTCGTCTCTTGTTCCGAGCAGCGCGAAAACGGCACGAACGTTCGAAAATTCATCGGAGAATGATATTCCCTGCCTGCACCTGGCAAGTAGAATGGAAAACCTGTGCGTGCCTTTGATTACGATATGGGGGATTGCCAAAAAAGGTGTTATCACAGTGCTGCTCTCGTTTTCCCTCCTCAAAAGGAGCCTGAAAAGCTCCGTGTGGATCATCCCCACGCCGTCTGCCATCTCGCGGGACGCGATCCGGAAGAAATCCTGTGCGGAAAGCTTCCCGCTTAAATCAAGCACATACCCCCCCTCTATAGCCTCGTCGAAACGGTCTTTGGTGATGTTGTCCCGGTCCCTGATAATTTCCTTAAGCTCCGTCTCCAGAGACCGGTTCGTGAGCTCCTTTGCGGTGATGGACTCTATCAGGTGAAGCAGCGCGTACTCCCTGTATCCCCGTATCCTTCCGTAAAACCAGTACACGAACACTCCTCCAAGGATCAATACGAGGCTTATCAGGAGGGCCTCTTTTCCCATCTCGAAAACGAGCGAAACCAGACCCGCGATGCCTGCGATCTGCATCCACGGGTACAGGGGGGCGCGGAATTTCGGCCTGTAGTTCTGGAGGCGGCTCTCCCGCAGGATGATTATTGACAGGCAGGAGAGAATGTTCGTGAGAATGAGGACCGTGGAGGCCGCTTCCACCAGTATCTCGAGCCGTAAAAACAGGGTAATTATAATGAAGAATCCAGTGAGGAAAATGGCATTGTACGGCGTATGAAATTTTTTATGGACTGCTTCGAATTTTCTCGGAAACAGGTTGTCGCGGCTCAACGGCACCAGTGACCGTGCAGCAGTCATGATCCCGGCGTTGGCGGTCGACAGAAATGCCAGCACTGCCGCGATGCTCAGCGCCACTGCTCCTTTCTGCCCGAGAAACACTGCGGCCCCGTCGGATATGGGCGTTAAAGATCCGACGAGAAGGGAAGCGGGCAGAACCCCTACCGTCACGAAGACCATCAGGATATAGAGCAGGCCCACTACGACGATGGAGAGTATCATTCCGAGTGGTATGTTTTTACCGGGGTTTTTGATCTCCTCGGCGATGCTCGCGACTTTCAGAAGTCCCGCATATGATACAAATACGAAACCGGACGTTGCGAGCACCGCTCCAGTTCCGAGTGGAGAGAAAGGCACGAGGTTGGCATGCCGTACAGAGGGCACCCCTTTTACGATATAAAAGACCATGAAGCCGAGCAGTCCTGCGACGAGAACGACCTGCGTCCTCCCGGCCTGCTTGACGCCGATGATGTTTACCGCCAAAAAGACGAGGCAGAAGAAAACGGCGATGTACCGTATGTCAAGCTCGACGAGCAGCCCGGTAAACACCGACATGCCGATAAGCGCAAAGGCGCTCTTCATGGAGAGCGAGAACCAGCTCAACAGTCCGGCGACGGTACCAACCGCCGGTCCCATGCTTCGCATGACGGCGAAACAGTCTCCCCCCGCCCTCGGCATCGCAGTCGTCATTTCGGCTATGCTGAGCATGCCGGGAAGAGAAAGCAATCCTGCGAGCATGTAGGAAACGATCACCGCAGTTCCCGCCTTCGCGTACGCCACTCCGGGGAGGATGAAAATGCCTGAGCTTATCATGGCCCCGGATGCGATACAGAAGACGTCGAACAGGGTCAACTCTCTTTTCAACCCCATGAAGGCGTCTCTCCAGCGCTTAATAGTAAAGTCCCATACACTGTTACGATCACCAGGCACGTGCCGCCATTCGGCACAAATGGCCTGAGTATTATTGTACCCTGACCGACTGAGGTCTTAACAGGTCCTTATTGTGGCCGGGGCAGGAATTCGCTAGTAGAGACCGAGCTCATCAAAATCGCTCTTTGCGTAGTCTAGCAGCCGTTCGTCGAGCTTGAAAAGCACCTTTTTTGTAAGGTCGACCTCATCGCTTCCGTAGAGGAGATTGTCCGTACTATCGAAGATCAGGCTGTACCCCTCGATAATACCTGTCTTCCTGATTGCATCCATTATATCTTTCTGTATCCGCTCAGCAATTTTGGCATCGCCCAGCTCCCCGCAGGAGTTCCAAGACCGTTTATTGTTCCTCAATCTGTCTAGGCCTGACCTCCGTTCCTGCAGCAAAGCCCTCGCCTCGCAGAGCTCGCCGTCGGAAATGGTATAAAAACCTGAGTTGTACGATGCGGTGGTTGACCTTCCGATCGCCTCTTGCATCAGCGCGATCTCTTTATCGAGGTATTTCGGCGTATACGATCTGACGATCGTCTCGAGATCTACGTAGCCGGCCTGTATGAAATGCGCCGTTTTCGTGAGTCCTACTGCCGGAACAAGAAAAACAACAACCCCCACAAGAAAAAGCAGCAATTTTTTCAATGAATTACTCCTTGCTAGCAACCCCGGCTGCCTGAGGAAAAGGTTTTTATTTCCGAGCAGCCGGTAAGTCCGCAGTAGACAGTTTGCTTGTACATATTCACTTTGATGAGCCCGTCCCAGACGGGCTCATCCGCTAGGAGGTTTCGGCTACCGTTCCGTGCTTTCCTTGATCTCCATCATCTGATAGTGCAGCTTGTCGATCAACACGATCTCGATGCGCCTGTTCTTTGCACGATTCCCTTTCGTTGTGTGCGGCACGATGGGTCGGTACATCGAGTAGGATACGACCGCCATCCTTCTCGGATCAAGGCCGACCTCTGTTCTTAGGAACTCAGCAACGTTCGCAGCACGCGCCGCGCCGAGCTCCCAGTTGGTCGGATACTTCTCGGCGATCTTCTGACCTATGGGAATGTCGTCGGTGTGCCCTTCAATCCTGATCATCTTTTCGGGCACATTCTTGAGGATCGTACCTACCCGCCGCAGCACGTCTGCTCCTTCGGGCTTGATTTCGGCCTTTCCGCTGTCGAAGAATATCTTGTCCATGATGTTTATGGTCAGCGCGTCCTTGTAGTGCTGGATCTCTATCGTCCGCTGCCCCACTTCCTTATCGAGGCTCGCGAGAAGCTGCTCGTAGGTCGACTTCATCCTTTCCTTTTCCGCCGCCTCGGCCGCAAGCTGGGTATCGATGTTCTTACTCAGATCGGCCAGCTTCTTGTCGAGATTCTGCTTCTGAGCGGTCAGGGACGCCACCTGCTTCGACAGCTCCTCGGTGTCCGCTTTCAGGGAGCGCCTCAGATCCTCGGCGGTCTTCTTCAGATTGTCGCGCTCTATTCTCATGTTTTTCAGCTCCACGGCCTGATCGCTGAGCTTATTCTGGTATTCTCCGGCGAGCTGATTCAGACGCTCGTTTCTTTTAAACGCCGCATCGATATCATTCCTCAGCGCTGCGACCTCGTTCTCGAGCCCCTGTTTGCTCTGCACGAGCTGCAGCATCCTGCCCGACAGCTCGTCCCCGCTTGCCTGCAGGATGTCCCCGAGCCCCTTCAGAGTGCTCTCGAGTATCAGCGATGTGTCGTACAGCCTCTGGAGCTCGTTGTTCTTCATGGCGAGGAGGTTTTTCATGTCTGAAAGCTCCTGATTCTGCACCTCGATCTTCTTCTCATTTTCATTGACCCGAGCTTCGAGCTCGGCGTTTCGCTGACCCGCCGCTTCCAGCTCTGACTTCAGCTTCACGTTCTCGTCAATATACTGCTTGCACGCCCATGACTCGAGCGGCTGTAGAAGGAAAACGGCTCCTGCAGCCAGTGCAACCAGTCCTGCCATCCATCTCTTCATCGTGTTCTCCTTACTATCCGGTTCGCATCAGGCGAACGTTACAAATGTGAAACGGTGTGCCCTTACGCAGTCCACACACGGACAACCACAGTACCTGCTGTGAGTATATCCGCTGATAACATAACAAAGGAAAGTTAGAAGCACGTTAAAAGAGTATTAAATATTTCTAATGATTTAGGCCTCTCCGTGGGGTTTCAGGTGCGGGGGCGTACTTGGAATGCGATCGGCAGTGATACTGTAAAGGTCGTGCCTTTACCCGGAGTGCTTGATACATCGATACTCCCGTTATGAATATCGACAATGGATTTTACGATGCTCAGGCCGAGCCCTGTGCCCGGCTGCACCTGATTGCCGGTTCGGTCGGAATGGAATAATCGGTCGAAGATCTTCGGCAGGTCTTCTTTTTCGATACCTACTCCCGTGTCGGACACTCTTACGACAGCGTTGGGTCCCTCCGTTGCTGTAATAATGAGGATCCTCCCGTTCTCGTTCGTGAACTTCACGGCATTATCGATCAGGTTGAGGAACAGTCTCCGTAAATGCAGACGGTTTCCGCGTATCTCGATAGCGCCGTCGGCGCTGCCGCCGGCAGTTTCGAGTGACAGGGTCAGGCCTTTCTGCGTGGTTATGACTCCGACCAGCTCTCCTATCTCGTGAAGCAGCTCCGCGAGGTTGAACGTCTCGAAGTTAAAGGCCCTGGACGGAAAGTCAAGCCTCGTCAGAAGAAGAAGGTCTTCCGTCACCTTAAGCATTCTATCCGCTTCCTCGACGATGGTCCGGATTGATTTTTTATATTCCTCCCTCTTCCTCCCTTTTCTCAGGGCGACGTCCGATTCACCCTTTATGATGGTGAGCGGCGTTTTCAGCTCATGGGCAGCCTGTGAACTGAAATCCGAAATGGCCCTGAAAGACCTTTCAAGGCGGGAGATCATTTCGTTGAAGGCGTCAACCAGGTACTTCATCTCTTCGTCGACCCGGTCGTCGCTCACCCGCTCGCTCAGGTTCTCGTTCGTAATCCTGCTTGCAGCCCGTGCAATCTCGTAGACGGGCTTCAGAAGCTTTGCGACGAACAGCCTTCCAAGCAGGGCCGAGATGAACAGTATGACCGGTATACTCGCCAGTATCTGAACCAGCCTGTTCTGCAATATATGTATTGCCGGCTTTAGGGAGGTCGCAAGCTGAATGATATGGTACCCGTTGTCCCCTGCTACGAAAGGGAAGCTGATGACCCTGAGACTCGTGCCGGACCGCTTGGTGCTTTCGTAGACGGGTGTATCGTCTCTCATGCTCCTGGCCGTCTTCTCGGAGAGCGCGACGATCGGACCCTTCAGGTTTTCCGATGTCACGAGAGCTTCCCCGTGCATGTTGAGAAAGGCCATGTAATCGTCCTTCAGATTGAGAAGATCGACCTTCTGCAGCCATTTTTCCTCTAACACGTCGATCTCGTCTGGGTCCGGCAGGTCTTCGATGACCATTACCTTCTGCACGGCAGGGACGAGCACACCGGGTCCGACGCCCGTTTCGTTCAAATACCGCTCTATCGCGGCTGCAACTTCCTTCGCCTTCATCAGCAGTTCGTCGTCGATCTCGCCGTAGAGGGTGAAATAAAGACTGAAATAGAGGTATGTGCTGTAGACGATCAGTACCACCCCGAGCAGCGCGGTAAAGAGCACGCGGATCTTGAACCTTATGGAGTGTATTCCCAATTACGTCATCCCTTCAGGGTATATCCTACACCGCGCAGCGTATGTATGAGCTGTTTTTCGAAACCCCTGTCAATCTTGTTCCTGAGGTAGTTGATATACACATCGATAACATTGGTGAAGGTATCGAAGCTCTCGTTCCATACATGCTCGGAGATCATGGTCCTGGTTACCGTATGGCCGGCGTTCAGCATGAGATACTCCAGGAGGCTGAATTCTTTCATCGAGAGAGAGATCTCCCTCCCGGCGCGCCGCACGCAGTGGGTGAGCTGATTCAGCTCCAGATCGTCGATCTTCAAAACAGCGGACCTGTTCGTGTTCTTTCTCCTGATCAGGGCCCGTACCCTTGCAAGAAGCTCCTCGAATGCGAATGGTTTGGTCAGGTAGTCGTCCGCGCCTGCTTCAAGCCCGAGGACCTTGTCCTCGGTCCTGTCCCTCGCGGTCAGCATCAGTATCGGCGTATCGACCTTTTTCTTTCTCAATTCGGTGCAGACATCCATACCGTTCTTTTTCGGAAGCATGAGGTCGAGAATGATCAGGTCGTAGCTGTTCACCTCCGCCATGTAGACGCCCTCTTCACCGTCAGAAACCACGTCTAGCGTATAATACTCCTCCTTCAGCCCCCGCTCGATGAAGGTTGCCACCTTCCTTTCGTCCTCGACCAGAAGAATCCTCAATCCTGTTCCTCACCTGAGGTTACGGACGGATACGCAGCGCCCCCTGCGTGCCCAGACCGCAGAAATCGTACTGTTCCCCAGAGTGTATTGTACCTCCAATCTGCGTTCAGGTCAAAATGCTTTTTATCTTTCTCAGCAGTACATCAAGGCCGCTCGATTTGTCGAAATAGCCCTCTGCGTCGGGGATCAGGCTCTGCTGGGTGTCCAGGGGGTAGACGCTTGCAACCAGCACCCTGCTCCTGTTCCGCATGAAGCGCAGCACCTCGTAAAGTATGTTTCCCTCGCCGGGCATCCTGATGTCGAGAATGATCAAATCGATGTCGTTATTCAGCAGTATATTGTATGCATCTGAAACGTTCGAAGACGAAAGCACATCGTATCCCTCGTCAGCGAGCAGCGTCATATAAATATTTCGTATTTTTTCCTCGTCATCTACTATCAGTACCCTTCGCACCCGTTGTCCTCCTTTGCCCGAAGCTGTGTCTTCTCTCCACCACCATACCAAGGGAAAATTAGATGACGATTAGAACAAGATTAATCTTTTCTAATAAGGGAACTACGGGAAGGTCCCCGCCCTACCGCATCGAGAAGCGGGAGGCTGATGAAAAACCTCCAAGGCTCTTTTATAAGGCTCCAGTGTACTTAATACCTACAAAACAGGCTTATTGTTCTTCCTGCACAATGCTAATGGTAATCCGAATGGATTGAGTGAACGGTTAGCTCAAGTTTTAAGTGTTCTAAATATGTGTACGGTAAAAAAACGCTAAAATGTCCATTTCTGTATGAGAAATGGGGGGTTAGTATTTTATCGTAATTCTATCACCCGTACGGGAAGACTCAGCAATCGCTTCCATAATAACCTGCACCCTGTAGCCGTCTTCAAAACTGGCGCCGAGCGGTTCCACAGGCTTATTGTTCACTACGCAGTCTAAAAAGTGAGCGAGGGCATGGACGTGCCCATACTCCCACCCGGCATTGTGCCCGGGCGGAAGTATCACCGTGCCGGGTGAATAGGTGATACCCGTAGCAGAAACATTGGTGAACCCCTCTACTCCTTCAGCAGAAAAATCCGGCAGATGTACATGAAGATGATTGAGGTCCTCGAGGTCGAAAGCAATGCTCCCCTTTGACCCGTTGATCTCCCAGGTGTGACGGTTCTTTCTTCCGCTGCTCACTCCAGAAGACTCAAGTGTTCCTAAAGCTCCGCCCTCGAACTCGACGAGTGCAATATTGGCCTCGTCCGCCACGACATCCTCAAGTCCGCCAGATGAGCTTTTCCTCTTTTTGTTGAAGGTCTTTAACATCCCGCTCACTGTTACGATCTCACCCACAAGAAACCGTGCCATATCGATGATGTGACATCCGATCCCGAGCAGCACACCGGAGCGTGTTCCGCTCGTATACCACACGTTTTCCACCACCTCCTCAGGGTCGTGTCCCACCTCCTGCAGGTAGCAGGCCCTAAACTGGTAAATCCTACCCAAAAGACCCCTGTCGATGATCCTCTTCGCCAGACGAACAGCTGGAACAAAACGGTAGTTGTAGCAGCACATATGCTTCACACCTGCCTCCTGTACCGCCTCAACCATACTTCTCGCTTCCCCAACAGTCATGGAAAGCGGTTTTTCGCATATAATGTGCTTCCCATTACGAGCAGCAGCTATGGACGGTTCGCAGTGCAGATTGTCTGGGGTACAGTTGTCCACAATTTCCACTTCGGGATCTTCTACAAGCCGACGCCAGTTGGTATAGTATCCCTTATAACCGAAGCGTACCGCAGTACCCTCCACCTTTTCTCTGTTTCTCCCGCACATCGCAAACAGCTCCGGGAAGGCTGTAACGGTCTCATAGACAGAGGGGATCTTGAGGTAGGCGTTCGAGTGAACCTTCCCCATAAAACCGTACCCCAGAACGCCGATACCTACAGACCTTTCCCAAACGTCATTGTAATCGATATCATGAAAACCTTCCTTTAGCATGCCAGGCTCCTCTCCAAAGAACTGTTTTATCTGCTTTCGAATTTCCGAAAGTCACGAAGAAAAAAGCGATGTGATCTTAACCGCGAATGGCCTTGAGGTAATCGACACTCTTCTCGACGGCAGGGTCCTCATCTGCATAGCCAGGATGGAGGTAGTCTATTTCGACCGCGAAAAGGCCGCTGTAACCGGCTTCATTCAGCACTTCAGCAATACCTGGAATATCAACGACGCCATCCCCAACAGCCACGCTTGCGTAATGGTACCACTCGTCAGGGCTTACTCCATCAACAACGTCGACATCCTTGACGTGTGTTGCGTAGATATGCCGGGCCATTTTCCTTGCAGCCTCCACAGGATCGTCGCCGATACGGAACGCATTTCCCGTATCGTATGTGACACCGAGATACTCCGAGCCGACATTGTTTAGAATCTCCAGTATCTCATCTGCAGTAAAATCGAAATGGTTTTCCATTGCCAGCCTCACCCCCCGCTCCTCCGCCATAGCAGCCGGCTTCTTTAACAATTTCGAGAGACTGGCTATCTGGGGACCTCTGGGCTCGTTCCTGAAAGCAAGGCTTGACCCCACAATACGCATCACTTTCGCACCGAGCAGCTCACATGTTCTGAACTGTTTTTTGAGATCATCAAACGCCTTGGGATTCTTACCACCCTCGTATCCGTCGGGATGTCCCCAGGCCGCGATGACCTCCAGACCCCCTTCATCAGTGATCTCTTTCAGCTTCTTGAGGTACTTTTCATTCGTACTTTCGAAAAAACAGGTTTCAAGGGAAACACCGTCCACTCCCAGCTTAATTGCACGCCTGAGAAACTCTTCATAGCTCATCCTCCGTCCTGGATCCCTCTGCGTATCGTATACCTCGCCGAAATAGCGGTGATATGAATAGCTGTCGATTCCGATCTTCATCGGTATACCTCCTCGCCCTTTACCCACAGGATTAATCGTCCCCTATGATTCTTTGTTCAGCACGAACATATATCCTGCTGTCAGCGGCAGGGAGCCTTTTACAGACCTCGCAGCTCTCTACCGGGCACGGTGCTCGTGTATAATGACTGCTACTATTATTACACCTCCAGTCACAACGTACTGCCAGCTTGCCTCTACATGAAGCAGATTCAAACCGTTTGCTATGATGCCTAAAAGAAGCACCCCCATGAGTGTTCCCCACACACTGCCCCTTCCGCCTACGAGCGGCGTTCCGCCGATAACGACAGCACCGATCGACTGAAGTTCAAATCCTGTCCCCATCGTAGGGATCGCCGAGCTTATTCTCGACGAAAGAACAAGAGATGCAAGTCCGGTAAGAAAGCCGCATATGATATAGAAAATTATTTTATACAACTTCACTTTAATCCCTGCAAGATAGGTGGTGTATTCGTTACCGCCGATGGCATAGGCCTTTCTTCCGAGCCGCGTGTACTTCAGGATAAAAAAGCAGACGAGCATGACTGAAAAGAAGAGTATGACGATAAAGGGGATCTTCCCTACCATCGCCCCTCCTATGTATTCGAACTTCTTTCCAAGGTCGGTGATTGGGTATCCCTCTGTTATGATTATAGCTACGCCCTGTAAAAGGGTCATAGTACCAAGAGTGAGGATGAACGGATGAGCGCGGGTCTGTGAGGCGAGCATTCCATTTATGAAACCGATAAAGCTCCCGAGGAGAAGTCCGAGGACGATCGGATATCCCACAGGAACCCCCGCTTTGAGGAGTTTCCCGACAACACACGCTACAACGGAAATGGATGATCCCACTGAAAGATCAATGCCTCCCGAGATCATCAGAATAGTCATTCCCATGGAGAGTATACCGAGTGTTGACACCTGCTGAAGTATGTTCCTGATGTTCCGGCCGGATAAGAACACCGGTGATGAGACACCCAGGATGATAACGAGCAGTATGAGCACAAGAATGATTCCCCACTGCTGGAGCTTGAAGATCTGCCTGAACCTTCCAGCCCGGTTACCGCGTCCCGATGGATCTACCGATTTCAAAAGAAAGCACCTCCTCTCTTGTCGTTTCCAGTGTATTGAGCACTACGGCTGTCTTACCCTCTCTCATGACAACGATCCTGTGGCTCATGTTCAATAGCTCGTCAAGGTCCGATGAAACCATCAGGATCGCTTTTCCTTCATCAGACAGATTTTTCATGATGCGGTGTATCTCCTCCCTTGCGCCGACATCCACCCCCTGTGTGGGCTCGTCCATTATAAATACCTCGATACCTCTGCATAGCCACTTCGCAACCATCACCTTCTGCCGGTTTCCACCGCTTAAGAACCGTACTTCCTGACGTACCGACTTGGCTTGTATATCAAGGGTTTTCATGAACGCCTTGGAGAGTTCATTTTCATAGGATATATTGAGAAAAGGGCCACGGCTTATCTTCTTCAGGCTTGCAAGGGTTGTGTTGCCGGCCACGGTCATCGATGCGATCAGCCCTATGCTGTCTCTATCCTCTGGAACGAAACAGATCCCTTTCGAAATAATGTTCTCCAGAGGCAGGCCCTGTATCTTTTCCCCATTCAGCAGCAGTCTGCCTTCATCGATCTCATCTATGCCCGCCATGGCCCGTACTACCTCGGTCCTTCCTGAACCTACCATCCCAGCGATTCCCACGATCTCACCTTCATGAAGCGCAATACTAATATCTTCAAAAGCGCCGGCACGCGAGATATTCTTCGCTTCATAGATCACCCTTTCTTTTGTTTCTCTCGCAATATGGGTAATAGACAGTTCCTCTCCAACCATGGCCTTGACGAGCATATCCTTGTCGATTTTCGAGACCTCCTGCCCCATGACCTTCACACCGTCGCGCAGTACTGTCACTCTGTCGGCGATGGCAAAAATCTCATCCAGCCTGTGGGAGATGTATATAACCGAGACCCCCTCCTGTTTCAAATGCTCGATTATTCTGAAGAGGTTGTCAATCTCCGCTCTCGTCAGGCTGGCAGTCGGTTCATCCATGATCACGATCTGTACTTTCCTGTAGAGAGCTTTCGCTATCTCAACGGCCTGCTGTGCTGCACTGCCCAGGGATGAGACGATACTCTGAGGGTTCAGTTCGAGATGAAGGTTGTGAAGAATATCGGCGGCCTGCCTGTAAAGATTCTTCCACCTGATGACTCCCCACCTGTTTCCAGGCTCATTGCCGATCAGTATGTTTTCTCCCACACTGAGATGAGGAACCAGATTTCTTTCCTGATAAATTGTGAAAATACCCAGATCATGTGCCTTCCGGGGAGTCATATGTCCGTAGACGTTATTTTTATATACTATATCTCCGCCGTCCCTCTCATAAGCACCTGAAAGAATCTTAATGAGGGTTGATTTTCCCGCTCCATTCTCACCGACGATTGCGTGAACCTCTCCCTGCCTGAGATCGAAGTCGATATCAATAATCACACGCACGCCCGAAAAGCTCTTCGAAACTTTCCGTATTTCGAGAATTGTATCCCTCTTCATCTTCCAATCCAGCCTCACTTCAATAACGACAGAACCAGCGGACCGCTGACTCGAAAAGGAGCAGGCAGGAGGATACAAGCACACCTGCCCTCCTCCCCCTGCCTGCCGTATTGACTAATAACCGTATTCTACTTTCACTATAAACGTTTTCTTTTCAGGGCGCAACCACGATGTTTATACAGAAGGCTCACTTTCTTCCGGCAGAAGCCTTAAATATCAATAGCCGGCGCCCATTGCAAAATCATGTCTGAGATCATCCGCATCCAGCTTGATCGTCGCTTCGATCGATGCTGCGGTCGGCTCCCACGGTACAGCTTCGTCGATATTGTCCTTCGTGATAACCTTCATCGGCGTGATGGTCAGCTTCGGAACACTTTTACCTCTGATATGCTCGATCAGAAAACGTGTGGCAAGCGCTGCTTCCTGCGAGGGAGACCATCCTACTGTGGCCTGGATTCCCCCGGCGGCTATGGAGTCAAGCCCGTATGGCGCTCCATTCTGAGACACTATTGCCACCTTATCAGCCATGCCAGCCTCTTCGAGTGCCTTTATGGCGCCGAGGGACATATCCTCATTCTGGACGAACACTGCTGCCAGATCGGGATAGCCGGTGATCAGGGTCTGCATCTGGTTGAACGCCTTCTGCCTGTTCCAGTCTCCAGGAACGGAAGCGACAACCTCGATATTTGCGTTCTTCTCAGCCTCTCTTATAAAGGCATCCCTGTAGCACTCGGCATCCCCTCTTCCGGGAAGACCCATGATTATCGCGACCTCCCCTCCCTGCATGTTCTTGGCAACCCAATTCCCCATGATGCTGCCGGAAAGGTTACAGTCGGCCTGGACCGAACCAACCATCTTGTCCATCAGATCTTCATTGTAGCCGAAGATCATCTGGATAGGGATATCGGCCTCATACGCCTTGTTGATACCCGCCGCAAGCGAAGAAACACTCACAGACATGAGAACGATGCCGTCCACCTGCTGTGTTATGGCATCCTCGACACTGGCGATCTCCTTCTCGGGCTTCATGTCCGAAACATACCCGAGAATATCAACGTCCATCGCCTCAGCCATCATCTTCGCTCCATCAAACCCGAACTTGTAGTAAGGCTCATTGGTCGGCCGTATATAGGCGATGCGTAACTTTTCCTCCTCCTTAGGTTCAGATCCTAAGAGCGATATCGCAATGCACGAAAACAGGAGCACAAAGATAAAAACCGTTACTACTCTTTTTCCGGTCATATGAAAACCTCCTTTTTTACTCTCGATTTTTTTATGGGAAAACACTGTGCTTAACCCACCTCCTTTCAATGATATCTTTTTTCAGTCTCATTGATTTCTCCCTTTTTGATTCTTGCAATTTAACGCACAGTATTATACACTGTTTTACAATGTATTTACTTCCAAGATATTTCAGTGAAAGATTTTAAACATTTGGTGCCATATGGCCAATCCTCCTCCAATATATATTGAGGCGGGAAAAACCTATCATGTTGACACATGCAAACCTCTCATAAAAGCGTGTAAAGCAGGAAACGTCAAGCTGTACGCACTCGCCCGGGGGAGCTATCCCGGAAGAAGACTGGGCAAAACATCTCTGCCCGGAGTAAGCACCATAGGGTACTGGGATGCCGTTGGGAAACAGGACTGGGGGCTGGAATACCACCGTAACGAGGGGATTGAACTTACCTTTCTTGAAACCGGCAGAATACCGATCCTCGTTGAAAACCAGACATATTTACTGGAGCCTGGAGATTTGACTATTACTCGTCCCTGGCAGCCTCATAAGGTTGGCACACCCCACATCAGTGCCAGCCGCTTGCACTGGATAATTATCGATGTCGGTGTACGCAGGCCGAACCAGGAATGGAAATGGCCGAAGTGGCTTGTTCTGATCCAATCGGATATAAAAGTTTTGACAACTATGTTGAGACATAATGAACAACCTGTATGGCGGGATGTTAATAACGAAATCAGGCACTGTTTTAAACAGATAGCAAAAGCTGTTGCCGAAAATCATAACCGCAACAACATATCACGCATTACAGTTTTTTTAAACGAGCTTTTACTGCTGTTACTGGAAATGTTGAGGCAGCGGGGTATCAGCCTCAATCCATCACTGTCCAGCTCCCGCAGAAGTGTGGAGCTCTTTATGAATGAGCTATGCGGGAGCCTTGATAACCTCTCACACCCGTGGTCTATTGTAAACATGGCTGAACATTGCGGCCTCGGAGTGACCTCCTTCATACAATACTGTAAACAATTAACCAACATGACTCCAACGCAGTTCCTTAACCAATCCAGGGTAGACGCTTCTGTAAAGCTGCTTATCGAGAAGCCTGAAATGAGTATCACAGATATAGCATTGACCTGCGGTTTTTCCTCGAGTCAATATTTTGCAACAGTCTTCAGGCGTTACAGGGGATGCTGTCCAAAACGCTTAAGGCTGAAGAATTAGGACAATCCATCCGAAGAAAGCTCATGCCAATATTCGAATTAGGATCATCAGTATCCTTTACAGAAACCGGACCGAAATGTCTTCGCTCAAACCTTATAAAAATTGTATCTCTGTTTTGCAGCTTTCTGAAAAAATCATTCAACAACAGGGCTAAAATCATGTCTCGGCAGTATTTTATCTGTGTTTAGTGTGAATTGTGAGAAAGGGGGGCAGCCTATCTAATAAAAAACTCCCTAACTCTATGCGAGCCAGGGAGTTATTCTTTTTAGCGGGGGCAGGACTTGAACCTGCGACCTTTGGGTTATGAGCCTAAATCTATATATTTCATGAGTTATGTAGTATTATGCTATATTATATTAGGTTATTATATACCAATGAATTAAGGCAAGGCTGCTATTCCACCCAGTATACCCCAGCATTATGTATTACAACTTGGGATTCGAAGTTTTGTCCCAGTTTTGTCCCAAATAAAGATTTTTTAAGATGTCCGGTGCCTGTTTTTCAGGCAACAGTGTGGAATACTACTTCCTTTCCTGTGTTTTTGTTATTTTATAAAGATACAACTGAATACTTATTGATTTTATCAAACTCCAAGGTCACTTGCCTTGTTGTCATCCCAGCCAGGTTATTCAGAAACAATCGAACTTCAGTAACACCCATTCCCTGAGGGTGCCGCATGTGATGAAAGCATATAAACCGGAAAATCCACTAAACTTAGGGATTTTCTGTTTTCAGAGAATAGTGTTTGATCCGTATTGTTTCACTCAGTTGGTCTAGTAATTTGGGTTTCTGTTTATTCATGCATCTCTCCTTGAAGATTATACATAGGTGAATAAACAGTAAAAGCGCAGTGTTTGTTCCAATCAACTTGCATAGATGGAATAAATGTCTTAAAATGTGGATGAAAATGGAGTAAATTTAGTTAATAAACCGTTTTATTGACGTATAGTACCCCATTTGGGAGTGATGAGTAGCATTAAAAGGTCACAGTAGGTACTATACTTCATATCTGCAGTATACTCAATAGTTATGCTGTTAAGGAAGAAGGCCAAAGATAAACACCATGGATCCTTCAACGTTTGCTCCCAATGTAATTCTAATAATGCTGATCGGCATTCTTCTAGTGGTATTGCCCGTCATAATAAAATCATGAACAAGGAGAGGGGATATGGCAGAAAAGGGAAAGAAAGACAAGGGCAAGAAAGAAAGACAAAAGAACGCGAAGTTGACACTTAAAGAGAAACGGAAACAGAAAAGAGAGAAAGACAAATAGAGTCAAAGAACAACGCAGCATAACCAATCGCTGCAGGGAACGCCATAAAAACTGGCGCCCCTAAGCTCAACGCTAGCCATCAAGATTGGAGTAAGAAGCACCTCCGTCCTTGAAGGAATGCTTTGGAACAGACCTTTCTAGACGCAGAAAGGATCAAATATGGCAGCAAGAAAGCGAGTCCACGACTTTGTTACAGCACTCATGACAAAATCCCCGAATGTTGGATCAGAATGGTACAAGGTCGACTGTCACTTCCACACTTAGGCATCTCCTGATTGCCGAACAGACCTGAACGCCATGATAGATCAGCTGGCACCTACATGGCATCGTCACACCATGGTTCCGCGGCCAAAGAGACAGTTCTAAGGATCCGATCCCTAAGATTTTCCGCTTCTATGATTTTGCAAAGCCCCTAAAATATACCTTTGATGATGAATTTTGGATGATTACGTCTTTCAGAAACAGAGCTCCTGCGATCGACCTTACACCGGAAACAGATAGACTAGACAAATGGCTGTTTTTAATGCAGCATCATCGACTTCCTACACATTTGTTAGACTGGACTGAAAGCTCTTTGATCGGGCTATTCTTCGCTCTGGAAAAGGATGCGGCAACTGATTCCGTTGTCTGGATGTTGAATCCCCTTGAGCTCAATAAGCTGACTACATGGGGATTGGAAGATGGCAGCGTTGTATTTCCTCTAGATAATTTTCCCAATACTTTGTCTTCAGGCAAGATTGGGTCGATTAACTTTGAATACTGCTTCAACAACATTAATGTCAACGAAATAAGCAATACTAAGAAGCTCGCAGGCAACACTTACTATCGATTGCATCCGGCAAAGACCGGAGCAGAATACAGGATGTTTGTGACAACATATTGAAACTTTATCTGAAAAGAAGTCTAAACAGACCTGGGCCAGATTGATAAAAAAGGTGTTTGAAGTAGACCCTAGTAGTTTTGGCGAATGCCAAAACTACACTGTGTCTGTCCTAAATGTGGTTCTGAGATGGCTGTGCTGGCCATTATTACAAACCCTGAAGAAGTACAGAAAATACTTAACCACCTCAGGAAGAATAAGTCTCCATCTTTTGATAATAAGAGCCACCCAAAAGCCTCTTAATCATCATTTTGGCTTATTAAAAATCAATTCCCAGAGGGTGAGGCATGCCCGCTATTTTCCACATAAATCCTTCCACAACTTTTAGCTATTCAAATTATCTTGATATACCAATATTTTTTATGTAGGATGGAAGCAAAATGGTAGTGAGTTGTGTTTGAAAAGTGATTTCTGCTACATGGTGGTTTTTTCACATGTGTTGTGTAGGTATTCTTGGGTTTTGGGAATTATAACAAATCCTATCAATTAAAGGAGGGAGACTGAATTATGTGGAAAAAGGAAGAGGAGAAGAAAGAGGAGAAAGAGGAAAGTTTGTTGAAGGAGTTGTGCGGAGATGATGCAAAATTATATGATCTTCTCAGTAATTATTTGTACCTAAATCCGTTAGCGGCCATATCCAAAAAGGATCTCGATATCCTCACCGAGGAGGCGGAAAAAAGCGGGAACTTTAGACCGGCAGTGGATAAGGCCATTTTCGAGGCCGCTCAAAACACGGGGGAAAGGGAAAGATACATCAAAGTTATCCAAAACCTCGCGTCGAAGACCATACACGCGACGGAGCAAGAAAAAGAAAAGGTAGAGAAGGAAGGACTCACCGACCAGGCTGCTTCCCTTGGGAGAAGAATTGAAAATTGGAAATTTATGAGCGAAAGAGCCGAAGACATAATAAACGTAGCTTCCAAGTTCTACAATGAGAAATTGGTGGAACTGGGAGAAACCGTGAGAAGAGAAGCGAGAGGAGAAGAGAGAAGAGAGGCTGAAAGGGAAGAAAGGAGAACAGGGGAGCGGGAAAAGGCGGGGCGAGAAGCAAGAAAAAAAGAAAGAAGAGAGATGGGAAGAGAAGAGAAAAGGGAAGCTAAGAAACAAGATAAAAGAGAAGAGCTGGCAGCAGAGGAAAGGAAAGAAGC
>DATKZJ010000064.1:0-20930 GCA_035527995.1 Spirochaetota bacterium
CGGTACTTCAGCTTGTCTCCCGCAGGCATTATGTGGTCGGTCGTGACCTTGTCCCCGACCTTGATGGTGACGACTCCTTCGATATCAGGGCCGAGCGGCTCGTTCTCCGGCGGGTCTCCTATGTTCGGACCTCTTTCTATCTCAGCCCCCATCCTCTCTTCCGACGGAGGGATGATCATCGAGTCGTCGATTGCATAGAGAGCGGGAGGCTCCACATCGGGGTACTCGATTCCGAGAGTCCTCGGGTCTGTGAGGGTTCCTGCAATCGCTGAAGCAACTGCTGTCTCCACGCTCGTGAGATAGAGCTTTGCAGAGGGCGTACCGGACCGTCCGAGAAAGTTCCTGTTGGAGGTCCTCACGCTCACAGCGTCTGTTCCGGGTGCCTGTGAGTTTCCGATACAAAACCCGCATGCGCACTCTGCTATCCGCGCGCCCGCTCCTATCAGGACACCGAGCGCGCCGTTGTCCGCGATCATGCGCAGGACCTGCCTCGATCCTGGCGCGACGACAAACGAGACATCATGGTGAACAGTACGGCCATCCAGCATCCGGGCTGCGACCATGAGGTCCTTGTAGCTCGAGTTGGTACACGAGCCGATCGCCACCTGGTCGACGCTTATGTCCTTACACTCGGAGACCGCTCTTATATTGTCAGGGCTGTGCGGCTGCGCGACAAGGGGCTCGATCTCGCCGAGGTCCAGCTCTATCGTCCTGCCGTACTCCGCACCCTCATCGGCCAGAAGCCCCCTGAATCCTTTCTCCCGTCCCTGGCTCTTTAAAAACATTCGTGTGATCTCGTCGCTCGGAAACACGCTCGTCGTAACCCCGAGCTCCGCCCCCATGTTGGCGATGGTGGCCCTCTCAAAAACCGAAAGCGTTTCAACTCCCGGACCCTGGTATTCGAGCACTGTGCCGACGTTCCCCTTTGTGGTAAGGATCTCGAGAAGCCGCATTATGACGTCCTTTGCCGAAATCCAAGGGTTCAGCCTTCCTTTGAGCAAAACCCTCGTGATGACCGGATAGGTGAATGTAAAGGTCCCCCTGGCCATGGCGACCGCTACATCGAGTCCTCCGGCTCCGACCGCGAACATCCCCATACCGCCGCCGGTCGGCGTGTGCGAATCCGAGCCGAGCAGGGTTTTGCCTGGAAGTCCGAACCTCTCGAGATGCACCTGGTGGCATATCCCGTTCCCTGCCATCGAAAAGTAGATCCCGTATCTGCGGGCAATCGATTTCAGGTAGCGGTGGTCGTCGAAGTTCTCGTATCCTATCTGGGTGGTGTTATGATCGACGTAGCTTACAGAGAGCTCTGTAGAAAGCCGGTCAGGCCTCAAAGCCTCCAGCTGCAGGTAGGCCATCGTTCCGGTCGCATCCTGGGTAAGGGTCTGGTCTATTCGTATCGTTACCTCGCTCCCGGCCTCAGCCTTTCCCTCAACAAGGTGCTCTTCCAGTATCTTCTGTACCACAGTACGTTCGATTTTCTTCTCCCTATCATCGAATTGTATTAAGACATATTAATAACTGCTGAGACAATTTGTCAACATAAAAATGATTTTTTTGAGTTATTTCCCTACTTTTTCCTTGACTTATTGAAGATTGTGCACAATAATGTCTTAGTGTATTAAGACATTAAAGGGGCTATCATAGGACAATGGCGTATAGACTGGGAGAAAAGCATACTGCACCGTACTACATACAGCTCAAGAACATACTGAAGGCGAAGATACAGTCGGGCGAGATAAAATCGAAGAAGCTCCCATCGGTAAGGCAGGTCGCAAAAGATTTCGGTGTCAGCATCAATACGGTGCTCCGGTCGTATAACGAGCTCGGAAAGGAAGGTATCGTTACAGGAACCGTGGGCAAGGGGACGTTCGTCAACATATCTCCGCAGGAACTTCAGTCCTACAATCGTCAGGTCCTCTTGAAAAAGATCGTAGAGCACTCGCTCGAGGAGGCTCTCTCCCAGGAATACTCAATCGAGGAGTTTGAGAAAGCGGTTTTCCAGTATATCACGGAAAAGCGGGATATGATGCAGAAGGTGAACATCAGCTTCATAGAGTGCAACCTCGAGCAGCTTACCTACTTCACGGACCATCTCGAGCTCGACCCCCTCATCCATCGTGCCCCTGTGCTCCTCGACGACCTTCGACGGAACGATCCCGGGGCGATAGAGAGAATAGACGGAAGCGATATAATCGTGACGAGCTTCTACCACCTCGGCGAGGTCCAGGAATATTTCAGCAGCACTGGAAAGCCGATCATAGGGATAAACATAGAGCCGGAGGTTTCGACACTCATCACCATAGCGAAGATACCCACAAGCAGCACAGTCGGTATCGTTACAACGAGCTATCAGTTCCTCAAGGAAATAAGGGAAGTCCTCGACCGGCTCGGGCTTCATTTCAACAGGCTCCTCGAGACATACTCCAAAGACGAGGAGAAGATACGGCAGCTCATCAAAAACTGCGATGCCGTGCTCGTATCTCCGAAGCATAAACGGCTCGCGGAGAGCCTCACGGACCCGGATACAAAGATCATCGAATTCGTCTTCATCCCTGACAGGACTTCAATAAACAACCTTAAGCTTGCAGTCCTCGAGCTGAAAAAAAGCCTTATACAAGCGGAGGACACCGACAACACATAACCCTTTTTTTGCAGAAGGTGGGAGGGAAAAATGGCGCTGCACGTAACAGAGTTCACCTTTTTAGAGCACTACGCATCGAGATACGGCATTCCGGTTCCGCGGCACTTTCCCGGCACTGCAGATGTCGCAGAGATCCGAAAATGCCTCGAGGAGTGGGGAGGCAGCGCCGTGGTGAAGCCTGACGTTATCTCCACAGGGAGAGGCAGAGCGCACGCCGTCGTGAAGGTGGATAATGTCAACGACCTCATGCGCGAGCTCAAACGTGTTTCGGTAGAAGAGATAAACGGGCACATGCCCCGTCTTTCCTACTTCGAGGAGTATGTCCCGGCAAAGCTCGAGATCTACACCGCAATCACCTACGACTCCAGGTATCTCTCTCCCTCTTTTACCGTTTCTCTGTCCGGAGGAGTCGATGTAGAAACAATCCCGGAGCAGGCGAAGGCCACGATCCCTATCGATATCTACCGAGGACTCGACGCGTACCAGGCGAGCGGTCTCCTCTCCACCCTGGGCTGTCCCGGAGAGCTCGTGAGCACACTATCGAGGTGCTTCGTGTCCTTTTGGGACCTCTTCGTATCGACCGGACTCGAGACGGCCGAGATCAACCCGTGGAGAGTAACAGATGAAAACCGTGCCTATGCCTGCGATTTCAAAGCAACGGTCGACGAGACGAACTACAAATCGAAGGTTCCGGGTGTGGTTGTCCCTGAGTATCCTGAGGACCTCTCCTCCTTCGAGGAGGAGCTGCAGGAGTGGGACGTTAAGAGCCACCAGGGACAGGCCCATGTATCGGACCTGGGAGGCAGCGGAATACTGCCCATCCTCTTCGGGGGCGGAGTGTCAACGATCATCACCGAGACTCTCTTGACTCACGGCGGGGACCCGATGTTCCTCTCGGATTTCGGAGGCAACCCTCCGTATGAACGCATGCTGGGCACGGCAAAGCGCTGTTTCGCCCATCGTCTCAAGGATGCGAAGCTTCTGCTCATACTGGGCGGAAAGGCCAACAACACCCTGATAGATGTGACGTTCCAGTCAATAGCGGATGCGCTTACCGGGTGGGTGGAGGAGCACGGACGGATCCATATCCCGGTAGTAGTAGGCCGGGGAGGCCCGGGCCTCGTCAAAGGCCTTCTCGTGATGAAGAAGACGCTCGAATATCTCGGTCTTCCCTATGTGATCTTCGGACCGGACACTCCCGTGACAATGGTGGCGGAGTATGCCGCCAGGCTGATGCAAACGGTTCAGGACTTCAAGGAGGCCTCTCATGAGGGCAAAGAAGCTGCAGGACCTTCTACAAAAGAGTGACAGGGTCGCTGTTTCAAACATCACCGGCCGAGAGGCCAGCAAGGTCTCCTCGGTATCCCAGAACTACTGCGGCAACATCATAGGCGGGTGGGCTCTCGGCAAGGGAGGACAGCGTATCGGGACCCCAAGAGGAGAGATCCCGGTGTTCGCCACCTTCGAAGAGCTCCTCCGATATACCGAGCCGGAAAAACATCCCAACAAAATTCTCATCTATTCACCCCCTGAAGCGGTCTACGGCGAGGTGAAGGAGGTCGTGGACCACGGCAAGCAGTGCGTGGAGACACTCTATATCGTCACGGAGCACGTATCGATCGAGGTCACGGCAAAGGTCCGTCAGATCGCGAGCTCGGCGAACATAGACGTCGTCGGGTGCAATACGCTCGGCATCATCAACACCCACGACCGTGTACGAATAGGAGCCGTGGGGGGGGACAACCCCGAGGAGAGCTTCAAACCGGGGTCCGTCACAATTATATCGAACTCGGGCAACATGGTGAATACGATTTCGAGCTACCTTCTCTCGGCCGGAATGGGGACATCATTCGGCATACCCACAGGCAAGGACCGTCTCATCCTCTTTTTTCTGAAGGACTTCCTCATTCTTGCCGAACGGGATAAAAACACAAAGCTCATCGTGCTGTATATCGAGCCTGGAGGGACCTACGAGCACGACGCGATAGAGCTCATGCGGAAAAACAAGTTCACGAAACCCATCGTCGCATATGTCGCAGGGGAGATTGCAGAGAGGAGCGGCATCACTCTCGGGCATGCCGGAGCGGTTGTCGAGGGGAAAAAAAGTTCGGCGCAGGCAAAAAAGGAGGCGTTCGACGGCTACTTCGGGATCGACCCCTATAAACCGCACCATCACTACAGAAAAACACAGGAGCTGAAAAGCGCTCTTTCTCGCGGAATCAGGGTCACCGCCCTGCACCATATCCCGGCCGCACTCTCCCTCGTTGCAGGCACCCAGGGGCTGCAGCGAGACTTCGGGAGCGCAAAGCCTCTTCGGCTGAACCCATGGTTCGTAAACCTCGGCGAGATCGGAAAACGCCTGCCCACGGAGCTCGCTCTCTCCCAGGGGAATATTCCTGAGCCTTATGCCACGCAGGTGAAAGACCAGATGAAGATCGCCGAAGGCGGGATGATCCGACAGTCGATGCGCGGCAGCTCTCACGCCAGTTCCAACGACGGAATAACCCCCCGTCTTTACGGCTACTCCCTGCTTGAAATCATGCGAAAAAAATCTTTTGTCGGCTCGCTCATCCTCTACTGGACCGGAGATCTTCCGAAAAACTCGTTCGAGGAGAGACTCGCGGAGCTCACTCTGACAGCGTCCCTCACCAACGGCCCGGGAACCATATCGGCCCAGGGTGCGAAGCTCTCCGCATCCGCCGGCAACACGCCGAACACGGCGATGATAGCGACCCTTGCGACGACCGGCCTGGTCCATGGAGGCAACGGTGCTCGGGCTGTGGGATTTCTGCTCGACTGGTTCGGGGGCCACGACATCGACGACCCGTACCTGCCGTATCCTGATGTTAAGAAGCTCGCAGTCCTCGCCACGGATGATTTTAAAAGGAAAAAAAACAGCGCGAAGGAGGCGGGTACCGAGTACGAGCGGATACCATGTCTCGGGCATCCTGTTTTTCGAACCGAGGCTGTAAACTTCGATCCGAGGGAGCAGGTGATATACCGGTACATCAAAGAGTCCAATAAGGTCAACGTGTTTCTTGATTTCTACCATGAGCTCGTCAGGGCGCTGAAGGAGAACGGCTCCACCCCGAGAGTGCTCGCAGTAAACCTGGATGCCGCAATAGCGTGCGTATGGCTCGGGATATGCTGGAAAGCTCTCCGTTCAGGGAAGATCACCACAAGAAGGGTAAAAGACATAGCGTTTATCGCCTTTGCACTCGGCAGGGCGGCGGGAGGCGCAGGGGAGTTTCTTGATCATCAGGACTTCGGAACCGAGATGGACATGAGGATACCAACGGCGGAAACGAGGTCGCTCACCGGGCCGCTCAACCTGATTTCTTGAAAACAGAGATTTCTTGTAATCGAAGATTTATTGAAATCAGAGATTTATTGTAATCGGATTCCGAGAAACCCAGGATCCTGCAGCACATTGCTGGTAATATGAAACGTTTTCGTACCGGGTCATACCGGCAAGGGACCATGGTTCCACTTCTGTTTCGCCGGCGTCGCAGAGCTGAAGGACAGGGCGGTCGGGTTTTGCTTTTCGGTCATCACAATAATCAGTTCTTGGTGAATGATTAGCATGTTCAACAAAAAAAGGCATTGATGAATGAGTTGGTTTCATGTAATTATTCACTCTCAACTAATTATTGAGCTGGTGTATTAAGCAATTTTGGTGAATTGGTAATTAAGCCGTACCGTACACCTGTTTGTCGTACGGTACGGAGAATACACCAGCGACTAATTAGAAATGATTTGAGATCAGTGCAAAAATAATTTAAAATTGTCTTATCTGGCGTTCTGCCGTACGGTACGCCTGATGAGATGCATTTTATGTATTTTGGAGAATATTAAAAAGCTTTGAACAGTCATCCGTATATTTACTGATTCACAGGGTATCGTTCCCAAATACAGGTTAGTGCGGTTTTATCACAAATTGCTATGCAATCAGATTGCATAGCAAGGGGTTTAAATGATGCCTCGTCAGAATTTAATAATCTTCTGTAAAAAACAAAGTTTATAGTGAACAAAGCGCTATAATACCCATTCCTGTGTAAAGGAATGGGTATTGAAGCCCACATTCCTTCCTATTTACGGTTGTACATGAGGAATGGGGATTAAAGCCCCGTTACTTACAGTTTTCCGTTGGTCATGAGAAACGGGGATTGAACCCCCACATTCCTATGTGAGAAATGGGGGTTTGCTCCACACAGGAGAATCATGAAAGGCTTTCTCGATTCACACCCCATCATCGATATCGAAAAACAGGAACTCGTCCCCTTCTTTTACATGGGGAAAAGGCTCCTCGCCCCAAAGGGTATCATGCTGGCCTCGGCACTGATAGCCAACGGAATCGACGTGTTCAGGCGGCACTACAGGGACGGCCTGCCCCAGGGGATATTCTGTGCCAACGGACAGTGCGCACAGTGCCTCATCCTTGCGGACGGCGTACCGGTCAAGGCGTGTGTCACAATGCTCGAGCCCGGGATGAGGATCGAGCCCCTGCAGGGGCTGCCTGAAATAGATATTTCGGATGCAGGGGATTCAAAGTTCGCTCCCACTCATGAGGAGGAGTGCGACGTACTCATCGTGGGAGGGGGCCCTGCCGGCCTCTCTGCCGCGATAGTGCTCGGCCAGTACCCTCTGACAACGGTCCTCGTGGATGACAAGCCGTCCTTGGGCGGAAAGCTCACCCTCCAGACCCACCAGTTCTTCGGCTCCATCTCCGACTGTTATGCAGGGTCGCGCGGAACAGATATTGCCGCAGCGCTCGCAGACAAGGTCCGGGCTCTGCATAACGTGAAGGTCTACACGGGCTCGACCGCTGCCGCCGTTTTCGAGGACGGCAAGGTGGGGATCAGCTCAAACGGACGATACTCTCTTGTGCGGCCGAGGGTATTTTTAAACGCCTCCGGTGCGCGCGAGCGAACAATCCACTTTCCCGGATCATACCTGCCCAACATCTACGGTGCGGGAGCCTTCCAGACCCTTCTCAACCGCGACTTCGTGAAGCCGGCCGACCGGCTCCTCGTTGTAGGGAGCGGCAACGTGGGGCTCATCGCGGCGTATCATGCCCTCCAGGCGGACATCAGGGTGGTGTGTGTGCTCGAAGCTCTCCCGTCGGTCACGGGGTACCGTGTCCACAGGGACAAGATCCTGAGGCTCGGCGTCCCGGTTCTGACGTCTCACACGATCCTCCGGTGCAGAGGAACCGAGAGGGTCGAGTACGTCGAGTTTGCGGAGGTCGACGAAAACTTCGATCCCAGGCCGGGAACAGAGCGCGCCGTCGAGGTCGATGCTGTGCTCATCGGGGTCGGTCTCGTGCCCGTAAATGAGCTCTCCCGCAAGGCGCGCGAGGCAGGTATTCCTGTCTTCGAGGCAGGAGACGCCGAGGAGGTATCAGAGGCGAGCGCCGCGTTCTTCGGCGGAAAGGTCGCAGCAGGCGAAGCGGTCGGGCACCTCATCGAGCATGAAGGGATTCTCGACCCGAGCTGGCAGGAGAAAATCAGCGTGCTGAAGTCTAAGCCAGGCAGGACTTATACTCTTCAGTATCCTGAAGAGATAAAAGAAGGGTATATGCCTGTCCTGCACTGCTACCAGCGAATACCGTGCAACCCGTGCGTTTCGGTATGTCCAAAAAAGATCATCTATATCCCCGAAGGCGATCTTCTCGAAGTCCCCAGGATCACAGGCTCCGACTGCAGCGGATGCTTTCGATGCGTGGCCTTCTGCCCAGGCCTCGCTGTATCTCTCGTGCGCCGGGAGCGGACAAAGACCTTCACATACATACCGTACGAGCTGAACCCCGGCCTCATCGAAGAGGGCCTCAGGGTCACGCTCTCCGGCTGCGGCGGAGATGTCGTCGGAGAAGGAGTCGTGCGGGATATATTCTCCAAAGCCCCTGACAAGAAGAGAAGGATCATCGAGATCGAGACGGACTCGAAAACCGCGGTATACGCGGCCGGTATAAGGCTGTTCGGCCACGAGATGGAGACTGTGGACACGGGCCTGTACGAGGCAGGCCCCGAGCTCGTCTGCATCTGCGAGCACATCACGCGCCGTGAGATCGAGCAGCTCGTCGACGAAGGCATCACGGACGTCAACCTGATGAAGGCGTTAGAACGCGTTACCATGGGGGCGTGCGGCGGGAAAACATGCAGCGAACATATCAAAAGCATAATGAGGGAGAAAAATGTCCCGGACGATAAAATCACCGAGAATACCGAGAGGCCGTTCTTCCTCGAGATCAAATTCAGGGACCTGGCAAACCTCACGGAGTGAGACTGTTCTATGAGCCATGATGTTGTCGTTATCGGGGCGGGGAGCGTGGGCCTCCCCCTCGCATATTTCTTGAGCCTGCTCGGGACCAAGGTTCTCGTACTCGACAAGAACCGCTCGCCGGGACAGGGGGAGAACAAGGCGGCGATCGGAGGGGTGAGGGCTTCACACTCTGAGCCGGTCAAGATCCTCGCTGCAAAGCGTTCGATTGAAATTCTAAGCGAGCTGAAACTTGACGAGGAACTCGAGTACAAGCGGGGAGGATACCTGTTCGTAGCAAGGTCCGAGAGCGCTCTCGGATCGATGAAAACCGCACATAAGGTCCTAAATCGGTTCGGCGTACCGTCCTCCATACTGAAGCCGGACGACCTTTCGAGGGTCGTACCGGGAATCAACCGCTCATTGTACTGCGGTGCGCTCTTCTCACCCCGCGATATCAACATATCACCGTTAAAGACGGCGTACATGTTCTACCGCCGGGCCCGGGACCTTGGGGCACGCTTCGAATTCAGCCGGGCCGTGACCGGATTCAGGCTGAATGGAGAGAGAATACAATCCGCGAGGACGGAGAACGGCGAGTACAGAGGGGCCGTATTCGTTCTTGCCAACGGGGCGGGCATTACGGAGACCGGAAAAGCGCTCGGACTGGACGTACCGGTACACTCGGACAGCCACGAGGCTGGCATTACCGCGCCCTACCGGCCTGTACTCGGCCCGATGTTCGTGGATACGGGCGCCGACGATGACAGAATCTCCCGTACCTTTTACTTCACCCAGAACGGGGTCGGGGCCTTCATATTCTGCTATACCCCCTATACCTCCCTGTACGGGAAGCACGCGACCTCATTATTCGGGCCGACCATCGCGAGACGCATGATAGGAGCAATTCCATCACTGAAAAACGTCTATGTGCGGAGGACCTGGAGGGGGTACTACCCGAACACCCCTGACGGGGTACCGATCGCAGACAGAGTGAGAGATTACAAAAACCTCTACATTCTCGGCGGAATGTGCGGCCAGGGAGTCATGCTCGGCCCCGGACTCGCCGAGAGTTTCGCGCATTATATAGTGCAGGGGACCTCTCTGTTTCCCGAAGAGCATTTCAAAGCACTCTCGTTCTACAGAGAATTTAAGAACGAAGAGCTTCTTCGGTAGCCTCTACAATGACATAACATCATGCTCCTCTTGACATTTTCCCTATACAACAGTATTGTTACTCAAAATTTAAAAACTGGAAACCCTGATGGTCACAGGCTGTACAGCTCGACTTCTTTTGGAAGATGGGAACTCATTCGAGGGGTATGGGTTCGGATATACGAAGAACACGTCCGGGGAGGTCGTATTCAACACCGGTATGGTAGGGTATCCGGAGTCGCTCACAGATCCCTCGTACAATGGGCAGATCCTCGTTTTCACCTACCCGCTCATGGGCAATTACGGCATTCCCAAAAAACAGATCTTAGACGGCCTGCCCTACCCTTTCGAGTCAGACCGTATACAGACGAACGGCGTCATCGTATCCGAGTACTCCGACTCACCGAGCCACTGGGACTCGGTGATGAGCTTAGACGAGTGGCTGAGAAAGGGCAAGATTCCCGGAATCCGCGGTATCGATACCCGGATGCTCACAAAGCATCTTCGATCGAGAGGAACCATGCTCGGCAAGATCGTAACCGAGGACGATATCCCCTTCTACGATCCCGGCACTCACAACCTCGTTTCCCAGGTGAGCACAAAAAAAACCGAGCTATACAGCAAGGGGAAGAAGAGGGTGGTGCTCGTGGACTGTGGATGCAAGAACAATATCCTCCGCTCTCTCCTCAATAGAAACATCAGCGTGCTCAGGGTCCCATGGAACTACGACTTTCTTGAAGAGGAGTTCGACGGAGTCCTTATTTCCAACGGCCCCGGGGACCCTAAACAATGCGGCAGGACCGTAGAAATAGTACGGAACGTGATAGAAAAAAGCACTCCCACTTTCGGGATATGCCTCGGCAACCAGATTCTCGCACTCGCTGCGGGCGGCGACACCTACAAGCTGAAGTTCGGGCACCGCAGCCAGAACCAGCCCTGTGTCAAAGTGGGAGAAAAACGCTGCTACATCACGGCACAGAATCACGGATATGCCATCGATACCCGCACTCTGCCCGACGGGTGGGAGCCGTGGTTCATCAACGCCAATGACGGGACAAACGAAGGTATCCGTCACCGTTCGAAACCGTTCATGAGCGTACAGTTCCACCCCGAAGCAGCGCCGGGACCTATGGACACAAATTTTCTGTTTGATCTATTCCTGGAGATGCTCTCGTGATCAACAAGCCGAAAAAGGTACTGATACTCGGTTCATCCGCCCTCAAGATAGGAGAAGCCGGCGAATTCGACTACTCCGGCAGTCAGGCGATCAAGGCCCTGAAGGAGGAAGGGATCTATACGGTCCTCGTCAACCCCAATATAGCAACGATTCAGACGTCGGACTTCCTGGCGGACCAAGTCTACTTCCTTCCGGTAACCCCCCAATTCGTCGAAAAAGTCATCGCCAAGGAAAGACCGGACGGAATTCTCCTCGGTTTCGGCGGACAGACGGCTCTCAACTGCGGGCTCGAGCTCGCGGATAACGGAACCTTAAAACGCTACAGGGTAAGGGTACTCGGGACCCCGCTTATGACGATCAAGGCAACGGAGGATAGGGAGCTCTTTGTGAAGAAGCTCAGCGAGGTCGACCTCAAGGTCCCGAAGAGCAGCGCTGTGGCATCCGTGGACGAGGCGCTGCTGGAGGCCGAGCGTATCGGCTACCCGGTAATGCTCCGTATCGCGTACGCGCTAGGGGGACTGGGTTCCGGGATATGCTTCTCTGAGAAAGAAGTGAAGGAGCTGGCAACAAAGGCGTTCTGCTTCACCGCCCAGATACTCGTCGAGGAGTACCTCGAAGGCTGGAAGGAAGTCGAGTACGAGGTAGTCCGCGACAGTTTCGACAACTGCATCACCGTGTGCAACATGGAGAACTTCGATCCGATGGGGATCCACACGGGTGAGAGCATCGTGGTGGCGCCGAGCCAGACCCTCTCAAATACGGAATACCACCTCCTGCGAACCGTTGCGCAGAAGGCGGTACGACACCTGGGAGTGGTCGGCGAGTGCAACATACAGTACGCCCTCGACCCATCCTCCGCCGACTACCGTATCATAGAGATCAACGCCCGTCTCTCACGGTCAAGCGCGCTCGCTTCGAAAGCCACAGGATACCCGCTTGCGTTCATCGCCTGCAAGCTCGCTCTTGGATACAGCCTTACGGAGATCGAGAACTCGATCACGAGAGTTACGAAAGCCTGCTTCGAGCCGGCGCTTGACTATATCGTTGTAAAGATCCCGCGCTGGGACCTTAGAAAGTTCAGGATGGTCTCCAACCGAATCGGATCGGGAATGAAATCCGTCGGTGAGGTCATGGCGATAGGACGAAGTTTCGAGGAGGCGCTGCAGAAGGCGCTCCGTATGCTCGAGATCGGAGTGCCCGGTCTCGTGTGCAACGATTACTTCAGTTTCGACGACCTGGAACAGGAGATAAGCCAGCCGACTGATCTCAGGGTATTCGCCATACCAAAGGCCCTGAAACAGGGTCGTTCCGTCGACGAGGTATACAAGCTCTCACACGTGGACCGCTGGTTTTTACACAAGATTAAGAACATCGTAGAGATAGAGGGAAAGCTCTGCCGCGGCGCGGGACATCTTCCCGACAGGGAGCTTCTGCTCGAGGCGAAGAGGGCAGGATTCAGCGACCTCCAGATAGCTCAGCTTCTCGGTACAGAAACGGAAGAGATCCGGTCCTTACGGAAAAACTACGGCATAACGCCCAAGGTAAAGCAGATCGATACGCTCGGCGCAGAATACCCTGCCCGGACAAACTATCTCTATCTCACCTATAATGGAAGCGAAGACGATATCGAGTTTCCGGACCGTTCGGACCTGGCGGACCGTTCGGAGGAGAGCCAATCTGCCACTGACCTCGTCAGCGGCGTCGCCAGAGGCGTCGCCAGGAGCGTCATCGTGCTCGGCTCAGGTGCCTACCGCATCGGGAGCTCGGTGGAGTTCGACTGGTGCTGCGTCAATACCGTTCGCACGCTGAAGGAGATCGGCTACAGCACCATCATGATAAATTACAACCCGGAGACAGTGAGCACCGATTACGACGAATGCGATCGTCTCTACTTCGACGAGCTCAGTCTCGAAACGGTACGCGACATATATGAGAAGGAAGACCCCGAGGGGATCGTCATATCGATGGGAGGACAGATTCCCAACAACCTCGCAATGAAGCTCCACGAGGCGGGGGTGCGAATCCTCGGCACCCCTGTCCAGAGTATCGACAACGTGGAAGACCGGCACAAGTTCAGCAAACTCCTCGACGATCTCGAAATAGACCAGCCCGAGTGGAACGAGCTCGTCTCCCTCGAGGAGGCCAAGGGTTTTGCGAACAAGGTGGGGTATCCCGTGCTCGTCCGCCCCTCCTATGTGCTCAGCGGCGCGGCGATGAGCGTCGCATCCAACGACTCGGAGCTCGAGCGGTACCTCGGCAAGGCTGCCCGTGTTTCCCAGGACTACACGATCGTCATCAGCAAGTTTATCGAGAACGCAAAGGAGATAGAGATCGACGGAGTAGCGAACAGGGGCGAGCTGGTGTGCGACGCAATATCAGAGCACGTGGAATTTGCCGGAGTCCACTCAGGGGATGCAACCCTGGTCCTCCCCCCGCAGCGGACCTACCTCGAGACGATCCGCCGGATACGAAAGATCACGAGGAAGATCATAAAGGAACTCGACATAATGGGGCCTTTCAACATTCAGTTTGTCGCGAGAGGAAACGACGTGAAGGTGATAGAGTGTAACCTCAGGGCCTCAAGGAGCTTCCCCTTCGTCTCCAAGATATTCAAGATAAATTTCATAGATATCGCAGCGAAGGTCATTACCGGGCAGCCGGTGGAGAGGATAGACCGTTCATCCCTTGATCTCGACTATGTCGGGGTCAAGGCCCCCCAGTTCTCATTCACGAGACTCGAGGGGGCGGACCCCACACTCGGCGTCGAGATGGCATCAACAGGGGAGGTCGCATGCCTCGGCGACGATTTCGAGGAGGCGTTTCTCAAGTCACTTCTCAGCGTCGGCTACAGGGTTCCTGAATCATCCATACTGCTGTCCACAGGACCGATAGAGAGTAAGGCCGACTTCCTGGAAAGCGCGAAGATACTCCAGGATCTAGGGTTAAGGCTGTTCGCGACCCGGGGCACGGCCGACTTTCTCCGCAACAACGGAATCGAGTCGGATGTGCTCTACTGGCCTCTCGAACAGCAGAGCCCGAACACCGTTGATTACATCCGGGACGGAAAGATAGACCTCGTGATAAACATCCCGAAGAACTATCAGGAGGAGGAGCTCACCAACGACTACATCATAAGACGGTCCGCGGTGGACTTCGGCGTTCCTCTCATCACGAACCTCCAGCTTGCGCGGCGTTTCATTGAGGCTATAGCTCGGAAATCACCTGCCGATCTCCAGATAAAGAGCTGGCAGGAATATGAATGATTTCAGCTTGACAGGCGTATAAAGAGAACGTATCATTTTCACATCTTCCCCTTTTGCACCTGCATAAACAGCTCTGAACGGTATTTGTAGGAAACTTTGTATAAAAGGAGGAGCCAGATGCCTGTATTCGCTCGAAAACTCCTGGTGGCGGTCTCTTCTGCATTCCTCATAACAGCAGTCTTTTTCTCGCCCGCCTTTGCCCTCGTAGCGAGGAAAGGAGATACGATACTGGTTCCGGCTTCAGAGGTCGTGAAAGAGGACCTCTATATTGCCGGAGATACCGCGATAATCGAGGGAACCATAGAGGGCGACCTCTGGTCCGCGTGCAGGTCACTCACGCTGCATGGAAGCGTAAAAGGCAGCATATTCGCAGTGGGAGGTGCCATCACGCTTGCCGGAAATGTAGAAAACGGGGTCAAGATCATAGGAGGAAATCTCACAGTAGCCGAAAGAATCGGCCGGGATCTGTTCGTTCTCGGGAATAAGGTCAGCATCGATAAAAGTGCCGCTGTCGGCGGCGACTTCTTCGTAGGCGCCGGTGATGTACTGATCGACGGACCTGTGGGGGGAACCATGAGGGGTGCTGCGAGAACCGCCATCATGGGAGGCTTTGTAGGAGAGGACGCCTTCCTCTACATCAAATACCTCACGCTTTCGGACGGCGCGCATATCAGCGGGGACCTCACGTATACGAGCGTTGAGGAGGCCCTCGTCAGGCCGGGCGCCCGGATCGACGGAACCACCACCCATCATGTCCCTGAGTACAAAAAGAGGTTTCGCGAGATCTTCCCCTTTATCATTCTCGCCGGTGTGGCGGGAAAAATATTCCAGTTTCTCACCACCGTATTCGTAGGGCTTGTATTCATCTTGGTTGCGGCGAAACCGCTCTTTTTGCTCTCCGAGGGAATAAGAAAGAGACCGGGCGCTTCAGCAGGCTGGGGTGCAATCATACTATTCGGAGCCCCGATAGGCGTGGCTCTCGCATTCGGAACAATAGTCGGAATCGGGCTTGGGATGGTTGCCGCCTCCGCATACCACATCGCTCTCATCATAGGATATGTGGCGATCAGCCTTACCATAGGGAGGCTCATCCTCGGGCAGTCGGCACAGATAAAGAAAAAGGGCGTCATATTCGGCAGCTTCGTTCTCGGCCTCTTCATCATCACCCTGCTGAGGTTTGTCCCAGTGTTCGGTTATTTCGTGTGGTTTGCGGCATCGCTCTTCGGGCTCGGCTCGATCGTTACCGCGATGATTATCAAGGGAGAGGGATCGAAGAAAAAGGCCAGCTGACCCTTATTATCAATTCTTTCGGGTGGCGGATCTGCATAGGGGAAAGCCCCGGGCACGGGACGGCCCAATGATGAAAAAAACAGGGGCGAGATTACCCTCTCCCGGAGTTCTAGCAAAAAATTAACCCCAACGGCCCACAGATCACAGTAAACATCCGGCCTTTTCCTGAATTCACATGATCCAGGCTCCGAAAAAAGAGATCCGCCGATTCAGGGATCGAACTCCGGCGTCATGTTCCCCAGAAATTGCGATACGCGGGGGAGCCGTCTCCCCTTACGGTTGTTTTCATAATTATCAGGGAGAACGGCCTGCTTTTCTGCTTTGTATATCATCACATAATTTTTTGACGGTAAAATATCAGGAATCGGACGCTTCGGCGTTTTTCTCTTCGCAAACCCATAGTCACCATACAGCTCTGTGAGAAAAACCCGCCAACCAATATTATAAAGATCATGACAGAGGGCTTCCAAGTTGAGGTAACCAGGCGGTAATAAAAACACCTCTACGGTAAAGGCAGGTCCGAAGAGAAGTTCTGAGTAACCTTGAACTGGTCCAAACCGTGGAAGGACTTGTTTTTATAATGATAGGCGCCGCACCCGAGGTAACGAAGTTGTTTGTCCAGGATATTGGCCCTGTGCGGCGGCGACTGCATCCAGCTCTCTACGACCGATTCCGCGAAGCTCCTGTACGTGTGCGGCGGGATCACCTCGCCTGAGACATAATCTCTGAAGTCCCCACCGTCACCCTCGGGGAGGATGACGGGAGTACCGGATTGGTAACGGATCCCGAAGGCCTCGGTTATGTTTTCCGCGACGTATCCGCCGTCTATACCGAAGATGGACATCCGAAGCCAGGGCGTCCGTTTTTTCGGGTCGTATGGATTTTCGTGGCTGAAGAACCCCTTCTCCACCATGTCTCGCGAGTGGAGGGACGACGCACGTTCGAGTGCTGCCGAATGGAAAAAGAGAGGTTTGCCGTTCTCGCTCCTCCTCCGGTTCGTTTCGTAGAATATCGCGGCATTGAGAAGTTGATAGTCTATATCGGTAAAATCGATCTCCATGCCGGATGGTTCGTACCGTGCAAAATCCTCGAAGGTAAACCTTCCGTACATGGGGTCGTCCCAGGACCCGGCGGACTGAAGTCCGTTTGATTGAAGTCCGTCGGACTGAGCTGCCGCGAGCCCCCCGACAACGAGGAAAAATATGCAGAAAAACGCCTTTCTCACTGGGAGCCCTCCGTATGACGGGGGAAAAGCTCAAACACGAAAAAACGTTCGAACAGCACCCGTTTCTGCATCACGACGACGCACATGAACCCAGACTCTTGTGCGAGCGTCAGTACTCTCCGGGGATCGGCAATAGAGGAATAGACCATCTGAATATAGCCGGACGGGGCGAGGTGGCTTTTGGCCTCTTTTAGAAACCGCCCGACGACCCTCTTGTCCGGGTCGTATATGGCGTAATCGAAAAGGCTCTTTCCCGATCCATCGAGGTAGGGCGGGTTAAAGAGTATCACATCAAACACCTCGTCCTCAGCGAGCGGGGTGAACAGGTCCCCCTGCATGACAGAGATGCGATCCGAGACTCCGTGGGCCCTCGCATTTTCCTCTGCACAGCGTACCGCCTCAGGGTTGATATCGATCGCAACGACCTCACGTGCGCATCGTGCCGCTTCTATTGCAAGCAACCCGGACCCCGTTCCCATATCGAGCACTCTGTCCCCCCTTGAAACCCGCAAGCAGGAGGCGAGGAGTGATGTAGTGACATACAGCTTCGGATTGAACACCTCGGGAGTGACTGTGTACGGCCTCCCCTCTACCGTAACACTCCCCCGTATGCGGCGCTGGAGGAGTTTTATCACCAGGGCCGCAATTCGCCCAAGGATGCTGCGCATGGATTATACCCACCTCTTTCCGATTACGACCATGGCCACGTTGAAAACGCTGTGCAGCACCATCGGTATCACGAAAAACCTCCAGTTTCCCTTGAGAAACGGGATATCGCCTTTGATGGAGCGAATGAGATTCTCATTGATCCCGAACCCGACTATGAAGCTTGCCACGGTGTGCAAACCGAGCGCCCAAGTATATCGAACCACCACGACGGCGTGAGAATGCTCCGGAAAGTATACCATGAGGTAGAAAAGATTTTCAACAAGTGCAAAAGTTAGCCCTCCAAGCGCTGCGAGGAGCGCCGTATGCACCCTTCCCTTGCACGCATCCCGCTTTAAGACGAAAAGCAGGTACACCCCTGTGGGCTTCATCACTTCCTCGATCATGGGGCCGGCGATAAACGCGACGAAGATCGATCCGTAGAAAATCTCCTGGAAGATCGCACCGAAGACTCCGAGTATGCCTCCCCCAACTGCGGCAAGGACGGCGAGAACATGCAGCTTCGATCTTGACCACACCGCCTTTATTCCCGGGCTCGAGCCGTCGGCTCGAAGAGCCATTATGACTACCTCCCGTGAAAGGGAGGATACTCGTCCATCAGGAGGCTCAGGTAGGCATTTACCCTGACAGACCAGCGCATATACCTGATGACAAAATCATACATCCCTTTCGGGTATCGTCCTGTAAACAGGATAACCCAGCAGGCGATAAAAGTAACTATGCCCACCGCAATCCCGTATACCCAGAGGCATACACCGTGGGGAATACCCACATAGATCCAGCCGAAAAAGAGTTTCAACACTGCGAGCCCTCGGGAAAGTTTTTCTGGGTGCTTTACGTCGAATTCAACAGGATTGTTCAACATATTCACTCCTTCACCTCATATTGATGAAATACCGGCATCGAAAATGTCTGCCGGCACTCATGGCATTATCTGTCTGTTGATAATCTCTATAACCCTGACGCTGTCTCTGCTGGAAAAAAGTAACTCTTTGTACCTTCCTCTCTTCAGCTCGATTACCACGAGAGGTACACCGACCACGCTGTACCCGAGTTTCCATTCTCCCTTTACTCTCCATATTCGAATACCCCACCCGCCGTAGCGAACAGTGTGTGTCCTGCTGGAATAGCACTTTTGTATGGACCCGTACGGCACCCTGCGGCTCAAGACACCGTAGCTTACACGTATATCCTTTTCGGTGAGCCGTATCACGAGTCTTTTGAAGTTGTAACCGAGCATACTGAAGACAGAAAACAAAACAAGAAAAAACCATGTCGGTGCGGGGTCCTGTCCAACCGGCCCCCTCACGAGCTGAAAAAAAAGCAGAAAAAGGAAAACGAGCGCAAGCAGACCGAATGTACCTATCATCCACTTGGCGGTGAGCCGTTCTTCATAGATCACGTTCTGTTTCATAAAGATTCTCCGGTTTATTCAGTAGTACCTCTCCCCCATCGATCCCCCTCACAGGACCGTCGACAGGAGTGTTTATTACTATGATCTTCGACATCCCGGAAGCCTCCACTCTTCCCCCGATCCCGGCGCAGTCTTTTACCGTTATACTCCCCCTGTCGTGGGTCAGCACGTCGCACGCTATCTCGCCGCGTATGAACATAGTAGAAGAGTCGTCCTTGGCCCCGAGGTATCCTCCTGTTCCGTCACAGACTGAATCGTATATTGAAATTCGCGACCTGCCGAAAGAGATCGCTTCTCCGAAGATGCAATCGCGGATCTCGAGCTGTGCCCGGCCGGATGCGTAGAAGTTCCACGTGTCAACCTTCGTATCGATAAACCTGAGGTTGTGGCCCTCTGAGCTGTATGAGAAGTCAGAGTAGTGCTGCCCGTTGTTAAAACCTCTCACTACTTCCATCGATTTCCCCAAAAAATGGATACCGAACGCCCTGAGATCGGAATCTCGAACAGTGAGCGCGCTCCCGCTCTCCGCTATTATCCCCCATATCACTTCTCTGCACCTCTCGATCAAGACCTTTCGGCCGATCTGGGGTGGAAGGGTGAAACGCCCGATCTGCTCAGCTTTCGGAAAACTGACATCTGCGGACGCGCCGCTCTCGAGGTTGAGCCACAGGAGGATCGAAGCCGAGTCCCCACAGTATAAGCTCCCGCCCTTGTACAAGATGACCTCCCCGAACCGCTCGCATCCTTCTAGCCGGAGCGAGGAGCCTTTCTGAAGACCAAAGGTGAAAAGCCCGGAAACCACACGTACGTCTTTCAAGCTGACGTCTCCGCCTCCTGATGCGGCTGCTCCGTACGGGTACACGAGGTAGAGGAGGCCTTTTTCCATCTCGATCCTGCCTCCGTCCTTTGCCCACATGTTGCGCTGGTACCTGTAGTCCTGATTTAATGTCCATCCGCCCCCCGAGAGCGTGAGCTTTGATCGTTTAACGATTACGTCGCCGTCAACACGGAACCGCTCTGCCGTTACAAGAAGCTCGGACCCCTTCGTGAGGACGAGATCTCCTTCTATCCTCGTGCTCCGTGATATTGTTTGTTTCTTCGAGGCCAGTATGTAGTCCCCTTCAATCACAGTGACAGGGGGCCTTTTTACCGTAACATCGTCGATGATGACCTGGTTTTTACCTTCCCCGCCGATAACCGAGAAAAGATCGAAACAGGCGAATCCTGCCCCGAGTCGCCTTGTGTCGAGACTCTCTTTTTTTACGGGCGAGTCCTCATTGCAGGTAAAATCGCCGGGGGCGAGGGTCATTCGCGTCCATCTCCCGGCTGGTATCTTTCGGGAGGAGCTGAACCCGGCACCGTCGAGATCGCTGATATTGACTACCCATAGTGCCGGCTTTTCAGCCTTGATCCAGAAATCGATGGTTTCGAAATCCTGCAGCAGCACCCTGTGCAGCAGGATCGGCACCGGTTTCTTCCCCCGATCGTAGGAAAATGACAGCGCACTGCCGCCGCTTTTGTATTCTCCGGCTCGTCCGGTAATTTCTACGGAAGCAGGAGGGTCCCCCGAAGGATAGCCGACAAGAATGAGGGTCGAAGGAAGACCATCCTCAAAACCCTCCATGTCCGTGTCCTGCATCTCTTTCTGCATCGTCTGCCCGAAAGCCGTTGAGATGATTAGCATGACAAGCAGGAGGGACAGTACGGCCTTTTTCAAGGTTTACTTCTCCCGCTCGAGGTCATCGGTTGTCCTCCCAATCTGCAGATAAAATAAACCGTGAGGAATCCAAGGATGAAATTGGAGGTCGCTGTCTCCAGCAGGTGTGCCATTCGCACGA
>DATKZJ010000065.1:0-3852 GCA_035527995.1 Spirochaetota bacterium
GAATATGCCTTCCGGAGTGTCCGTACGAGCTCCCGATAATCGATATGCTGAAAGAGGCTCACGAGCTGCTCGGATGAAGAAGAGAAAGGTTTTCGTCCTCAACGGTCCCAATCTCAATCTGCTCGGCAAGAGGGAGCCCGAAGTGTACGGGACCGAATCTCTTTCCGGTCTTCTGACTATGCTGAGAAGGCGGGCAAAAGAGAATGGTATTGTACTACGAACCTACCAGTCGAATCATGAAGGGAAGATCATCGACAGGATACACGCGCTATTGGGGAAAGGCTACCTGGGGATCATAATAAATCCGGGAGCCCTCACCCACTACAGCTATGCGCTGCGCGATGCGATAAAAGCCGTAGGGCTTCCTGCTGTTGAGGTGCATCTGTCGGACATCGACAGGCGGGAGGATTTCAGAAAGGTCTCTGTGGTGAGGGATGTATGCATCGCTCAGGTCAAGGGGCTTGGTCCGGAGGGGTACGTGCGGGCTCTGGATCTCCTTCTGAAAAAAAGTTCATCTCTGTAGGCCGGCGTCGATGCTTTCAGTGACACTCCTCCGGTCGACATCGGATAGGATGACACCTTCTCCTATCTTCTTCAGCAGGACGTAGACGATCTTTCCCTCCCTCCGCTTCTTGTCTCTTGTTAACCGGCCGTACACTCCTCTTCTGACGGCCTTTTTCACTCTCGGTACAGGCAAAGCGTTGAGAAGCCGTTTTATCCGGTCGCTTTCATTTCCTGAGAGCAGGTCGAGGCTCCGTGAGAGTTCCACGGCAATGCGCATCCCCAGGATCACGGCTTCACCGTGAAGAAGGGTCCGGTACCTGAGGAGGTTTTCGAGGGCGTGGCCGAATGTGTGGCCGAAGTTTAAAAGCCGGCGAAGGTCCTGTTCCATCTCGTCCTCTGCCACGATCTCTCTCTTGATCTTTACTGCTTTTACTATGATCTCACGTAGCAAAGGCCGGGACTTGTCCCGGGACTTGTCCCGGGAGAGGAACGTTTTCAAAGATAGTCCGGTGACCGTTCCATTGCAGTCATCGGCTGCGTCCCGGGTGACCTGTTCTACTGTCTCGAAGAGCTCTCTGCTTCTGATGAGCCCGCATTTGATGATCTCCGCGAGGCCGCACACCCACTGACGGCCGTCGAGGGTCGTTAGCGTTTCTGTATCTATCAGGACGAAGAGCGGGCTTTTGAAGCTTCCCACGAGGTTCTTTCCTTCCTTGATATTTATTCCTGTCTTGCCGCCGATAGAGGAGTCGACCTGGGCGAGGAGTGTTGTGGGGATCATAATGTGGGTGCACCCTCTCATGTAGACTGATGCTGCAAAGCCGGTGAGGTCACCGATGACTCCCCCGCCGAGCCCTACGAGAACATCGTCCTTCCCGAGACCGGCGCCTACCATATCGGTGAGAAGCCTTCTAAGGGCCCTGAAGCTCTTTGTGTCTTCACCGGGCGGTAGAACCGTGTGTCCGGTTCTGAACCCCTTTTTTCCGAGGCCTTCGATCACCTTTCCGAGATAGTGGCGGGCAACGTTTCTGTCCGTCACCACGAAAACCCCGGGCCTGTGCCCGGTCCGGTCGGAGAGCGTGTCCTCGAGGAGTCCGGGGAGGTTTTCCAGGGTTTTATCGCCTATGCAGATCCTGTACGGTTCTCTCGCGGAGACTTCAATCGATTCCATGGTCCTCCCTTCCAAGCGCCTGCTCGATTTGGCCCGCGACCTCGCTGACGGCATTCTCGCCGTAATTCGACACAACGATATGAGCCTTGCTGTAGTAGCGTTCCCTCTTTTCAAGGAGAGCGCGTATCGCTTCTCGCGGTTTTTTCTCCCGCCCGAGGTGACGGAAGATCGGCCTTTTGCCTGTGTCTTTCACACGCTTCAGAATATCGTCCACTCCTGTCTTAAGGTACACGACTGTGCCGTTGCTCCTCATGTAGCTGAGGTTTCCCGGGCCGCAGGGCATACCTCCTCCTGTGGACATTACAAAACCGGAACTTCCGCGTTCGCTGGTAATCCTTCTTAAGGCCTGTTTCTCTCTTGCCCTGAAGTAGCGCTCCCCCTTCACCCTGAAGAGCTCACTTATCGGCATACCCTCCTCCTCCTCGATGACTGTGTCTGTATCGATGAAGGGGAGCCTGAGCCTTCGGGCGAGAAGAATGCCCGCCGTCGTCTTGCCGGATCCCATGAATCCGATGAGGTATACTCTTTGGTTCCTGATTTCAGTCTGCTTTTCCGCCATAAGACTCGGTCCCCATGTCTCTGTCACCCCGTGCCGCCTGTCAGCCCCCGGTCTGTCCCCCGAGTTATTTTCATGTCACGCACTAACTTTCAAGAGAGCGCTTCGTGAGCTCGAGCAAAGTGCTCTCTAAGCTGAGAATCTCTTCTCTCCTGCCGGGAAACCATCGAAGCAGTGAAAAAACGCCCTGAAATATGAGCATCTCCAGCCCATTTATGGGGACGGCCCCTGAACGGCGTGCCCGCGCCAAAAGCTTTGTCTCCATAGGGTTGTATATGAGGTCGTATACGACCTGACCCTCTCCGATTTCGATCGAATCGGGGAGCGGACATGCTCCGGTATTGGGGAGCATGCCGACAGGAGTAGTGTTCACAATGAGGCTGCACCCGTCCACGATGGCCTGGGACAGCCTGCTGCTCTCTCCGACATACGAGCACGAGCTTTCTGGGAACTGTCCTCTGCACCATTCGGTAAGGGCGGCGGCTTTCTCTCTCGTTCGGTTTACGATATGTATAGTGCCCACACCCTCGTTCAGGAGCGTATACACCACGGCCCTTGCTGCACCGCCGCACCCGAGTAGCAGGGCGTCCAGCCTTTGCAAAGATATCCCCCGCTTTTTCAGCGGGTTGATGAATCCTGCGTGGTCTGTGTTGGCACCGATGAGGAGATCTTCATCCCTGTATATGCAGTTGACAGCCCCTATGCGCCTGGCGTCCTCCTCGATGCGGTTGAGGCGTGCGATAACCCTGGTCTTGTGCGGTATGGTAACGTTTGTCCCTAAAAATCCGAGGGCACGGACTCCCTCTACGGCTACTCCCAGGTCTTCCGGCGTCACGTCGAATGTCAGGTAGCGTGCGTTGATCCCGAGCTTCATGATCGCGTGGTTCATGAAGAGAGAGGAGAGCGAATGCCCGACTGGATGTCCTAAAAGCCCGATCATCCGGGTAGCTGCGTCGATTTTCCTGTTCATAGGGTCAATATTATGTCAGTGTGCGGAATTGTCAATTCCAAGAGTTATATTTTATCCCTGCTGTCTGTAATGAAAACAGCACTGGACGGAATCTGTCGGACGCACTACCTTCGTTTCGGATGGGAACGCTGCCCTACTGCCCGCTTCGTTCGTGCAAAACCGTTCATAAATAGTTCTTGGTAAATGATTAGTATATCCAACACGAAAAGACATTGATGAATAAGTTGGTTTCATGTAACTATTTCACTCTCAACTAATTAGTAGGTGATGACAGAAGCATCAACTACAAAATTGGTTCATTTATTTCTTATATTTTAATTTATAATATTTAATAAAATTGCTGTATCAACGAAAAAATCTAATTATTATCAGGAACCAATTCGTGAGCTGGTGTATAAAGCAATGTTGGTGAATTGGTAATTAAGCCGTACCGTACACCTGTTTGTCGTACGGTACGGAGAATGCACCAGCGACTAATTACGAAAACGCACATGCTGAGAGATTTCTCTAATGCGGATCGTAGCTGCCTGCTTCAGGGCACCCGATTTGGATCGTGTATACTTAAAGAAGCTTTCATCACGTAGAGGCGATCCCCGCTACTCCATCCTACCCCTGATGATCGCCTTCGGTTTTATCCAGAAGATCATTGCA
>DATKZJ010000066.1:0-3694 GCA_035527995.1 Spirochaetota bacterium
ATACTGAATATCGGCGAGTCGCTGTCTCCGCCGGTGATACGTGCCGTAAAACGGCATATCAACCACACAAAAACCGCAATCATCGATGCACCGCCCGGAACATCGTGTCCTGTTATCGCTTCGATCAACGGTTCTGATTACTGTATACTCGTCACAGAGCCGACTCCCTTCGGCCTCAACGACTTCATCCTCTCCGTGGAGGTTTTGAAGAGACTCGGCATCCCTTTCGGGGCGGTTATCAATCGCTGCGATATCGGTAACGATAAAACCGCCCGCTTCTGCAGAAAAGAGGGTATTCCCATCCTCATGGAGATACCGTTCATTCGTGAGGTTGCACTGGCATACTCACAGGGAGTTCCCATAGTAGATGCATTCCCGGAATTCAGAAACAAATTTGACGGTCTGTATTCATCACTGAAAAAATTTAAGGCGCGGAAAAGCTGATGAAAGAGCTTCTCGTGATAAGCGGCAAAGGTGGAACAGGAAAAACAATCATCACAGGCGCGTTTGCAGCACTGGCCCGGAACAAAGTCATAGTCGACTGCGATGTCGATGCCGCCGACCTCCACCTTATTCTTCATCACACGGTGAAGGAGGCGCATCTGTTCAAAAGCGGTAAATTACCTATCATCGACGAAAACAGATGCACGCAGTGTGGAATATGCAGGGAGGTTTGCAGGTTCGGTGCAGTGAAAGAAGATATCATCATTTCCCATATAGACTGCGAGGGGTGCGGATTCTGCAGCTTCGCCTGTCCGCAGGAAGCAATTACAATGGTGGAGAACGTGTCCGGAGAGTGGTATATATCCGACACTCGCTACGGTCCGCTTGTACACGCAAGGCTCAGGCCGGCCGATGAAAACTCGGGCAAGCTCGTCACACTGGTGAAAAAAAAGGCAAGAGAGATAGCTGAAAAACACGGGCACGATCTCATACTCATCGACGGATCGCCCGGTATCGGGTGTCCGGTAATAGCATCTCTTTCCGGAGTGAGCTGCGCGATCATCGTGACGGAACCCACGATATCCGGTCTCCACGATGCCACGCGTGTGGTTGAGGTGGCAAATCACTTCGGGGTCCCGGTCAGAGCTATCGTTAACAAATACGATCTCAATGCGGGGATGACAGAGAAGATAGAAAAATACTTCACCCGAAACGGCGTCGGTATAGCGGGCAAAATAGCGTTCGATGAATCGGTCGTGCGCGCGATGGTCCAGGGAAAGACGATAGTCGAATATGCAGACGGCATTGCAAAGGATACAGTACAAAAGATCTGGGAAAGACTCGCTGAGGACCTCGCGATTTAATATCATCAATAGAAAGGGATACAGTATGGAAAAGCAGTTCACAGGTGAAAAAAGCAGCGAAGAGCTAGAGCAGGAACAGAGATTGAAACGAACCCTCTCGAAGATCAAACATGTCATACTGGTCATCAGCGGTAAAGGCGGCGTGGGAAAGACGACGGTCGCTGTCAACCTCGCTTACAGCCTCGCAGAGGGGGGATCGAAGGTCGGGATACTGGATATCGATTTCCACGGCCCCAACATCGCGAAGATGCTCGGTATAGAGGGAAAGAGCCTCATCGCAACAGAAAAAGGAGTAGCTCCGTACCCGGTGACCTCGACCCTCAGTGCGGTGAGTATAGCTCTCATCATGCAGGACCAGGACAGGCCGGTAATATGGCGGGGGCCGCTCAAGATGGGGATGATACAGAAGCTTCTGAGCGACGTCAGCTGGGGTGAGCTGGACTACCTCATCATCGACTCTCCTCCTGGAACAGGTGATGAGCCGCTTTCTGTGTGTCAGCTCATCCCGGATCTGGACGGTGTAGTTGTGGTAACAACACCCCAGGACGTCGCGATACTCGACGCGAGGAAATCCATTGTATTCGCGAAAGAGGTGAACGTGCCGGTGATCGGTATCATTGAGAATATGAGCGGATTTTCATGCCCCCATTGCGGCGCACAGATTGACCTCTTCAGCAGGGGTGGGGGGGAAAAGGCATCCGATGAGCTCGGGGTTCCGTTTCTCGGAAGGATACCTATCGAACCGGATATGGTGAAGCTCGGCGACGAGGGCAAGCCGTACATCCATTTTCAGCAGGAGTCGGAAACCGCAAAGCTCATGGACGGGATCGTAGACCGGATTAAAAGGAACACAGGAGAGAAACGGTAGCCATGCCGACGTACGAATACCAGTGTCAATCGTGCGGACACATTTTCGAACAGTTTCAGCGTATTAACGATGACCCCTTTAGCAAATACCCCGAATGCGAAGGGACCGTAAAACGCCTCATCAGCGGCGGCACGGGATTCATCATGAAGGGAGAATCCGCCTTCACTGGAAGAGAGCCTCGGAAAAAACCTGCTGCGGCAGGGCAGAGCGCTTTAGATAAACCACCCTGCTCCGATGACAGCTGCTGTACGAAGTAACGTGCCTCTCGGAGTATTTTAAGGTCGCGAAGTAGAAACATAAAGGGACGGTTCGTTTCCTCTTACTATCGACAATTGTATAAATCGCCCGGGGACCTATCATCCAAAAACAACCAGTATGTTTGTGAATCAGAAAAGGCATTCGCAAGACCGATCAGTATATAACGATAATCTGTTAAAAATGGGGTTAGTTCGGTTTTCTCACATAATGATGAATAATTTCATGTAAAAATAGAATTTGCAGTGAGAAAATCGCTAAAACACCTATTTCTTACTATTTGGGTATGTCCCAATCTTACGTGATATAATAATATGTAATGAGAATTGAACGTGACGCCGGTTGTCATTGCTGTGGACGCGAAGTTCGAAGAACTTCTTTAGAGGAGGCCATTGAGGCTGAAAGCCTCAATTTAAGCCATAGGCGACATCTGCATCGTCACAATGTTCGACTTCTTTCGTGATTAAGTTGTAAGGGGGGGGAAGCATCTCTTCAACGGCTCACTATATTACATCTGTATTCGAATAATTCAACCATTTTCAAAATGATAATTTCACGTAACCTAGAGATAGTGTCTACTATTTACTTTGATTTGTGAGAAATGGAGGTTAGTCTTCTTCCATATCGACATATACACGGTATAAAACGTAGCGGAAATCAAGGTGTGATCTTATTGAAATGGTACGTACTCCGGTGGTGCAACCCACTACTGTTTGCTGGCGAGGAGAAGGTTACTGCCGGGGCCTCACGTCCCTTATAATATAGTACCCTCTCCGGGGCTTGTATGTTTCGGCAGGTTGTAATCTCTTACTACTCTCTCACCATAGCGGCGCCGCACTTCGGGCAGTTCACCGTACTGCACGGTACTCCCTGCCGGTGAGGCACTGTTTCACCGCACGAGGGGCATCTGCAGCTGCCGCTGCCGCTGCAGCTGCCGCCGGGCCCTACCCCAGTACGGCCTCCCTGCCGATTTCCTCTTTTTTGCCCTCCTCCGTCACCTCTCGGCATCCTATCCGTCCCCTTTCATACCGAAGTGACTGCCGACACTCGGCCCCTCTGAAGATTCGAGTTTTCCGCTCGTGTAGGCCTCGAGGGCTTCTTTCACTGACCCGGATGCACCTGTATACACCTCGATGCCTGCCGCACCGAGTGTTCTGAACGCGTTGGGACCGCAGTTTCCCGTTACCACCGCGCCCACTCCCTTTTCAGCCATGAGCTGCGCCGCCTGGATACCGGCACCTCCAGACATACCTGCCATTTCATT
>DATKZJ010000067.1:0-32194 GCA_035527995.1 Spirochaetota bacterium
GCTTTGGAAGAGTTCGGACGTCAGGAAGGCGAGGTTCAGATGGTGAAGAATGCTCCTCCCACGCGCCAGAAGCTTTGGAAGGAACTCGGAATAACCCCGCGGGCGATAGACAGGGAGATCGTGGAGGTCATGCACAGGACACATATGGGAGTTGACACGGATTACAAAAATATCGTCAAACAGTGTATGCGCGCTTCACTTGCAGACGGATGGGGAGGCTCGATGGTCGCAACAGAGCTCTCAGACGTGCTGTTCGGGTCGCCGCAACCGCTCAGGGCCACCGCGAACCTCGGCGTAATCGACAAGGATTACGTGAATATCATCGTACACGGCCATGAGCCGACCCTCTCCGATGTCATAGCAGTGGTTTCAATGAGCAAGGAGCTCAACGAAAAGGCAAAAAAGGCAGGGGCCAAGGGAATAAACATCAGCGGTATCTGCTGTACGGCGAACGAGATACTGATGAGGCACGGGATAAACGTTGCTGGAAGCGTAATGCAGCAGGAGCTTGCCGTCCTTACAGGCGCCGTTGAAGTGATGCTCGTTGATGTGCAGTGCCTCTATCCGGCACTCGAGACGGTAACCCGTTGCTTCCACACGAAGCTCGTCACGACATCTCCGAAGGCAAAGATCCCGGGCGCGGAGCACATTGAGTTCCATGAGGACCGGGCAGTGGAGATCGCCACCAAAATCATCGAGACCGCGATCGACAATTTCAAGAACAGAAACCCTGAAAACATACATATACCGAAGAATACCGAGAAACTGATCGCAGGCTTTACTGCGGAGACTGTATTCAATTTCTTGGGCGGAAAGTACAGGTCGACCTACAGGCCGCTCAACGATGCGGTGATCGCAGGCAGGCTTAGGGGAGCGGCAGGGGTGATCGGGTGCTCCAACCCCAATGTGGACTACGAGGAGGCCCACATAAAGATGGTAAAGGAGCTCATCAAGAACGATGTGCTCGTCGTTACGACAGGATGCAATGCGATCACATGCGGTAAGCACGGGCTCCTCCAGCCGGAGAGCGCGTTCAAGTATGCCGGGGAAGGCATCCAGGAAATATGCAGTGCAGTGGGGATCCCGCCGGTGCTCCACCTCGGCTCGTGCGTGGACAACTCAAGGATACTGAACGTCCTCGCTAACGTGGTAGCCGAGGGGGGCTTGGGAGATGACATCTCCCAGCTTCCTGTGGCGGGCGCCGCACCGGAATGGATGAGCGAGAAAGCCGTATCAATAGGGATGTATTTTGTTGCCTCTGGTGTATATACGATGATAGGCCACCCTCTCCCGATCATGGGAAGCAGGAACCTGTACAACTATCTTACTAACGAGATAGAGGAGGAGGTCGGCGGGAAATGGGCTTTCGAGATAGACCCAATCGAGGCAGCCCACAAGATGATAAGCCATATAGACAAAAAGAGGGCTGAGCTCAAGCTCAAACCGATGATGTACAAGCAGTCGTTTAAACCTGTAGCCTGATAAGTTACCGGTTTAATATGCCTGTATCAGATCATAAAGATCTATGTCAGAAAATGAGGAAATCCAATGGCTAAAATAATAGCAGTTGATATTGAAAAATGTATGGGGTGCAGATCCTGTGAATTCGCGTGCGCGGTTGCCCATTCCTCCTCAAAAGAGATGGAAATTATTGTTATGGAAGGGGAGAGACCAGGCTACAGGATCAATATCGAGGCTTACGGACGTAATGCTGTACCGGTAAACTGCAACCATTGTGAACAAGCGGCTTGTCTGCTGGCCTGTCCGACAGGTGCTATCTACAGAAATGGGGAGAAAGAACCGGTACTTTTCGAATCAGAACGCTGTATCAGCTGCAGAATGTGCGTTCAGGCCTGCCCCTTCGGTGTAATTACAATTAGCCCTGCCGGAAAAGGAGTTCTGAAATGCGATCTTTGTATTGAAAGGCTGGCAACGGGCCTGGAGCCTGCCTGTGTGACCCACTGCCCGACCCGAGCGCTGCGTTTCATCGAGGAGGAAGAGGCCAATAAGGCGAAACGCAGGAAGACAGCCGAGCGGCTCGTTATGGCACAGCAGGCAAAGGAGGAGGGATAGGAGGAGTGAGCCGGGGACGAAAGATTACCGTAACCGTATGTGTGGGCAGCTCCTGTCATATCAAGGGGGCCCGCAACGTGATCATGCGTTTTAATGAAATGCTGAAAGAGCAGAACCTAGAAGATAAAGTAGAGTTAAAGGGTTCTTTCTGCATGGAGCGCTGCGGAGAGGGAATTAACTGGCAGATAGATGATGAACCGTTAACAAGCTCCACTGAGGATGACGCGATAAAAAGCTTTTGCGAGAAGATTATCAAGCCCATTAAAGGAGAAAAATAGGAAGAACCAAACGTGAGGGGCGGTGAAATCAATATGAAAGAAGAGAACCAGAGTCAGCAAACAAACGTCCATACCGGCGCTATATTGGAGCAGACGCCAAACGGCGTGCTCCTCGTAGATAAAAATACTCTTATCCATTATGTGAATCCCGCATTTCGTGAAATGTTTCATTGTAAGGACGAACAACTTCTTAAACAGCCGGCAAAGAAGTTCGTTCATTCAGACTGTTTCGAAAGAGCTATTTCCGTAGGCGGAAAACTCATGGTTAAAGAGAGTATTCCTGTGCACAAGGTGAGCTACCGCGTCGGGATTTTCCCTATTGAAGGAGAGGATCTCTACTGCGGAATCTTTATCGATATTTCTGAGGAAGAGGATGCCAAGAAACACTACCGTGAACTCAGGGCTCAAACACTTGAACGGGCCCAGGAAGTGATCTCGCGGCAGATGAAAACCGCTCAGGAGATTGCACGACTGTTAGGCGAGACTACAGCAGAGACCAAGGTTCTGCTTGTAAAGCTCATGTCGTTATTTAAAGAAGAAGGAACTTGATGAAGTTGTATTACGAATGGGGGACAAATCAGATCAGAAAGCACGGAGAAGAGCTGTGCGGCGACAGTATCGTCGTCAAGCGTCAGACTGATTCCGTAACTCTGGTTTTATCTGATGGGCTGGGAAGCGGCGTAAAGGCCAATATTCTTGCCACTCTGACGACCAGTATCGCTATGCATATGCTGGCGAATGATCTGCCCCTCGGAGAGGTAGTACAGACATTGAGTGAAACCCTGCCTGTTGACAGGGTCCGTAAGCTTGCATACAGTACCTTTGCCATAGCAAAGTTCCACAGCAGTGGACCTGCATGGATAGTCGAATTCGACTCCCCGTCTGTGATGCTCCTGCGGCAGCGCAAGATACAGCCTCTCGTGTATGAAGAGCGTCTCATTGACAGTAAAAAGATCCATGAGGCGGTGATTGACCTCGAGATTGGCGACTGGATCGTATTTGTTTCCGACGGCGTATTAAACGCAGGAATCGGCGGGTTGTATCCGCTTGGATGGGGTTGGGAACAGACGGCGCATTTTATAGAAGAGCATGCTCACAGGGAGCTCTCTGCAGAGGAACTGGCAAATAAGATCGCAGAAACAGTAAACGAACTTTATGCCGGTGCTCCAGGGGATGATGTAAGCATCATTGTAATCAAAGTCCGGCATAAACTTTTAACAAACGTGTTTACAGGGCCGCCTTCGGACAGAACCAGAGATTTTGAAATTATATCGAACTTCTTCAAACGCAGCGGAAAACTTGTAGTATGTGGCGGTACTACGGCGAAGATAGTCTCACGCCAACTGGGTCAGCCCCTTGAAGTTGAGCTGACTACCATGACCTCTGAAGTTCCGCCGATCGCAAGGGTCGAGGGAATCGATCTGGTTTCAGAAGGAATTCTGACTCTCACACGAGTGAACGATCTTCTACGATCGGGCGCCGATAAAGACACGGTAAAGTTCCAGACGGACGGAGCTTCAAGCTTGATACGTCTTTTATTGGACGCAGACCACATACACTTTATTGTAGGCCATGCGGTGAACCCTGCTCATCAAAACCCGGAGCTCCCCTACCAGCTCGGTATTCGTATGCTGGTAGTTCAGGAGATCGGGGAGGAGCTTCGAACGCGGGGTAAAGAGATTACCATTGAATCGGTATAGGCTTTTAAGGATGTCGGTTTGTTTGCTTTGTATGGGAAGAGATTGATCGAGGCTGCCTCACAACAGGGCAGGACACAATGTGCTGTTTGAAAAAAATTGAAACGAGGTTGCCAGACAACCTTGATTATCAGATAGAAAAGGGAGTCCGTGCAACACATGACGAGGTTGCCAGACAACCTTGATTATTAAATAGAAACGGGGAATTCGCTCAATGCAAGACGAACTCATAAAGAAGATTATTAGCAATTATGAAGGGGACGCAGGGATGCTGATCCCCATGCTGCAGGACCTTCAGGCCGAGGAGGGATATCTACCTCCTGAACAGCTTCGCATTCTATCGAGGCAGCTCGAGGTACCGCTCTCGCGGATATATCATGTAGCGACGTTTTATTCTTCCTTCCGCCAGGCCCCCAGGGGACAGCATGAGGTGACCCTGTGCATGGGGACTGTATGTTATCTTAAAGGGGCTGGAAAGATTTCTGAGGTGATTTGTGAAGAATACGATATAGAGCCCGGCGGTACGACATCCGACCGGCTTTTTACGTTGCAGGCGGTAAACTGTGTTGGCGCCTGTGCGGTAGCGCCGGTGATGGTGGTTGACAGCAAGTACTACAATAACATGACACCGGAATCGGCCTTAAAGGTCATTTCCAACCTTGGCGTTAAAGACAAAACTGCTAAAGTGGAGGCTGGAGGGTGAGCATGAAAGTGGATCAGTTACTTAAGAGCCCAGCTGAGCTTGAGGCTTTGAAGAAGCGACTGCAGAAAGGGCGTGACCCTTCGACCAGGGTAGTGCGTGTCTGCATTGGTCCCGGATGTACCGCCAAGGGGGCGCCGAGGCTGTACGAGCTGTTCTGTGAAGCTGTGAGTGAGAGCGGAGCAGATGTGAAGATAGAAGCCAAGTGTGTCGGGTGTCACGGGTTATGCGAGTGCGGACCTATCGTGCTTATTCAGCCTGGAGATATCTTTTACCAGAGGGTTGAGGAGCCGGATGTTGCAGAGATCTTCAGGGAGACCGTGCTGGGCGGTCGGATAGTAGAGCGTCTTTTGTATGAGGACCCTGTTACCAAAAAGCGATTGAAGAAGGCGGAAGAGATCGCCTTTTACAGGTCACAGGAGCGAATAGCGCTGGCCAATAACGGACTGATCGATCCCTCGAGCATAGAAGATTATATATTAGCCGGCGGTTATGCAGCTCTTGTTAAAACCTTAAGCGGTATGAACTCCGATGAGATTATCGCAGAAGTGGAGAAAGCCGGACTTCGAGGACGCGGGGGAGGGGGTTTTCCGACCGCTCTGAAGTGGCGTACGTGCCGTGATGCTGAGGGTTCTCCGAAGTATGTGATCTGTAACGGTGATGAGGGTGACCCGGGGGCGTTCATGGACCGTGCGATTATGGAAGGGAACCCGCACAGTATACTCGAAGGGATGATAATAGGTGCATATGCAATAGGTTCCTCCCAGGGTTATATCTATGTAAGGAATGAATATCCTCTTTCGGTGGAGAGGCTGAAAGTAGCGATCAAACAGGCACGGGAGATGGGGTTTTTAGGTAATAACATTATGGGCAGCCTATTCTCTTTTGATATAAGGATCAATCGCGGAGGCGGGGCCTTCGTATGCGGAGAATCTACAGCCCTCATGACTTCGCTCGAGGGCCGTGCCGGTGAGCCGAGGGCCAAGTATATACATACTGTTGAGAGCGGGCTCTGGGAAAAGCCTACCAATCTCAACAATGTAGAGACGTGGACGAACATTCCTGCAATTATCAATCGCGGAGGCAAGTGGTTTTCCTCGATCGGCACGGAGGGCTCCAAGGGCACGAAGGTGTTCAGCCTGGTCGGGAAGATAGTGAACACCGGTCTGGTGGAAGTGCCGATGGGGATGACGCTGCGTCAGATAGTGGAGGAGATTGGCGGAGGTGTAAAAAATGGAAAGAAGTTCAAGGCTGTTCAGACAGGCGGCCCCTCAGGAGGCTGTATACCGGCAGAACATCTCGATGTGCGTGTAGATTTTGACGTGTTGATGAAGCTTGGTTCCATGATGGGGTCCGGCGGCATGATCGTGATGGATGAGGATACGTGCATGGTAAATGTTGCGCACTATTTCCTCAATTTTTTAAAGGACGAATCATGCGGGAAATGTACTCCCTGCAGGGAGGGCATTGCGCAGATGCTTTATATACTCGACCGCGTCTCTACTGGTGAAGGGGAATCGGGAGATATTGCGAAGCTGGAGTCACTGGCAGAGCTTCTGAGTGAAACTGCGCTGTGCGCGCTGGGGAAGACTGCCGCGAATCCTGTCCTGTCGACGATACGCTACTTCAAAGAAGAGTATGAACAGCACATTGTCGAGCATCGGTGCCCGGCCAAGGTGTGCCGCAGCCTGTTTTTGTACGAGATCGACCCGGAGGTGTGCACGGGCTGCGGAATCTGCAGGAAGAACTGTCCTGAGGAGGCGATTGCAGGTGAGCGCCGTAAGCCTCATCTCATACGTCAGGAGAAGTGTACCAAGTGCGGAACATGTTTTGATAAGTGTCCGTTTACGGCTATCATGAAGGTATAGAGGAGACAGACTAGTGCCTACGGTGACTATAGATGGAGTAGAAGTAAAGGTGGAAGAAGGGGCTACCATACTGGATGCCTCGCGTGAGGCGGGAATCTGGATACCGACTCTTTGTTACAATCCGTCCGTTACCGCCCTGGCGGCGTGTCGGTTATGTATGGTGGAGCTGGACCGCGGGAAACGGAAACAGCTTGTGACGTCGTGCAACTATCCGGTACGAAGGGACATAACTGTGAGCGTATCGAGTGAACGGGCAGTGCGGGCTCGCCGCGGGGTCATGGAGCTTCTGCTTGCACGGGCACCTGAGTCTGAGGAGTTGAAGGAACTCGCCCAGAAAATGGGGATCAAAGGCACGCCGTATCCAACGGTAACGGAGAGCCAGCGCAACTGTATTCTCTGCGGATTGTGCACCAGCGTATGCGAAGAGGTTATGGGCTGTTCGGCAATAGGATTTGCGGGACGCGGAGTCGACCGTGCGGTGGCCACACCTTTCCGTATGGCGTCTGACGAGTGCATTGCGTGCGGCGCGTGTGCTTTTGTTTGTCCTGTCGGGACAATACAGATAAGGATACACGAGGACACAGGGGAAGTCGAGATATCCCCGTTCAAGTCGAGGGCGAAGCTGCTCCTGTGCGAGGGATGCGGAAAAAGGATGGTTACCGAACCTGTTGCGAAACAGATGCTTGGTAGAGTTAAGATCGACTGGGAAGAGTTCAGGGAACGCGCGAAGCTCTGTCCCGAGTGCAGGCGTAAGAAAACAGCGGAGGCTCTTGGTTTTGTTGCTTCAAAACAGCGGTGATTTTAGCCGGGGGCCTTATCGGAACGTTATTATTTGAATAAGGTAGTGCTGTAAGAAAAATACAGAGAGAAGAATAACTTAACAAGGAGACCATCCATGTCAAAGATTATTGCAACTGCTGCGATCAGGGGGGCTCATAAACTGGTAAAGCAGGCTGAAGAAGCTCTTGGTAAGGCAATTGACAAGAAGGGTAAGGACACCCCCGTAGCCTACCCGAACACTGCCTATTATCTCCCTATTATATACCTCTTTTTAGGTCAGAAGGTACAGAAGCTCGGTGACCTGGAGGAATCCCTCCAGGATGCGAAGAAGCTCCTTGGGGAAATACCAACAGACAAGCTGTGGCTTCCATACCTCGGCGAGACCCTTGATTCCGGAGTAGCCACGCTCATCGCAGAGGAGATCATAGAATCGCTGAAGTATGTGATCGGCCCGAATCCTGTGAACGGCATATGGCTCGGCTTTACCGATGACAGCATTCTCCGTCTGCAGGGTATCAAGCTCGTCGACGGAAGGATGCCGGGTTTTGCCGCTATCGCCGGGTGCACGAAGAAGAACGAGGACGCAGTGAAGCTCATCCGCGGCCTGCAGGAGAGAAGCATCCTTGTTTTCATGGCGGGAAACTCAGGTGGACGTGCGATTGCAGAGCAGCTTGCTGAAGAACGGATCGAGATGAACTGGGACACCTTTCTCGTGCCGTACGGCAAGGAGATCACAGCAGCGGTCCATGCGCTGAACTTCGCCGCACGTTCTGCGATGACGTTTGGAGGGGTCGAGCCCGGAGACATGAAGGCGGCCCGAGAGATCCTTATGTACAACAAGAATAGGGTACATGCATTCGTAATGGCCCTCGGTGCCGACCCGAACGTACCGAAGGACCAGCTTATCATAGACGAGAAGTACGCCACCGCGGCAGGTGCGATAAACTTTGGATTCCCGGTTATAGCGGACGTGAAAATCCCCGAGATTCTGCCCACTGGAATATGCACATACGAGCACGTAATTTCGGGCATAAAGCTCGATGAGATCATATCGAGGGCTATCGAGCTGAGGGGCCTCACAATCAAGATCGAAAAGATCCCGATCCCGGTTCCCTTCGGAGCGGGCTTCGAGGGGGAGAGAGTAAGAAAGGAGGACATGTTCGTCCAGTTCGGAGGGAAATATACCGATGGCTTCGAGCTCCTCCGTATGAGGAACCTCGATGATATCGAGGACGGAAAGATCGAGGTGATCGGTCCCGAGGTCGACGAAATGAAGGAGGGAGGTGCGTATCCTCTCGGAATCCTCGTCGAAGTTTCGGGACGCGAGTTCCAGGAGGACTTCGAATCCGTGCTCGAGCGCAGGATCCATGAGTTCATCTCCTGCGCGAACGGTATCTTTCATATGGGGCAGCGGTCGATCATCTGGGTGCGTATAAGCAAGGATGCGAATGAAAAGGGGTTCAAGGTGGAACACTTCGGGGAGATCCTCGTTGCCAAGATGCACGAAGAGTTTTCCCGGATTGTCGACAGGGTACAGGTAAAGCTGTATACTGACGAGAAAGAGGTGAAGAAGCTCGTCGAAGAGGCTAAGGTCGTATATTCGCACCGCGACGACAAGATCGGCGGTATGACGGACGAGGACGTGGAGGATTTCTACTCATGTACGCTGTGTCAGTCATACGCACCGAACCATGTCTGCATCGTGACTCCCCAGCGTCTCGGGCTGTGCGGCGCGTATACCTGGCTCGACTGTAAGGCGAGCTTCCAGATCAACCAGCACGGGCCGAACGAGCCGGTGAAGAAGGGAGATGTCATTGATGCCGCCAAGGGTCAATGGAAGAACATTAATGCGTATATAGATGTTAAATCCAACGGCAACCTGAAAAAGTTCAACGCCTACTCCATCATGGAAGAGCCGATGACATCCTGCGGGTGCTTCGAGTGTATCGCGGCGGTTGTCCCTGAGGCAAACGGAATAATGATCGTAGACCGCGACTTCACAGGCATGACCCCCATAGGAATGACCTTCTCGACGCTCGCGGGACAGATCGGGGGTGGTGTGCAGATGCCCGGTTTTACCGGTATCGGGAAGCTGTACGTCTCCAGTCCGAAGTTCATCTCCGCTGAGGGGGGACAGAAGCGTATCGTCTGGATGTCAAAACAGCTCAAGGAGGAGGTAGGGGAAAGGTTCAAGACTCAACTCGATAAAATGGGTTTGACGGATCTATGGGACAAGATAGCAACTGAAGAAGACGCAGAGGAACCCGACAAACTTGTTGAATATTTACAGAAAGTAGGGCATCCTGCACTTGAGATGGAATCACTTTTCTAAAGGAGAAATTTAATGGCTCTTACTGGAATGCAGATATACAAACTTCTGCCAAAAACTAACTGTAAGGATTGCGAGCTGCCGACCTGTATGGCTTTCGCGATGCAGGTTGCAGCGAAACAGAAAGCCCTTACAGACTGCCCGCACGTATCTGAAGAATCGAAGTCCGAGTTATCAGAGGCGTCGGCTCCTCCTATGAAGCTCGTCAAGATCGGGCCTGAGGGCGGTCAGTTCGAAATAGGACAGGAAACCGTGATGTTCAGGCATGAAGAGAAGTTCCACCGCCCCTGCGGCATCGCTGTTCGCATACAGGCCGGTCTTTCGGACGAAGATGCGCTGGCCAAGGTCGATAAGGTCAACAACTCCGTATTCGAGAGGGTCGGACAGACTTTGAAGGTCGAGCTGTGCGCCGTGGAAGTCGAAGGCGCCAAAGATCCCGCAGGCAGGGCCAAGCTCGTTGCCGAAAAGAGCAAAATTCCCCTCATTCTCATCGGAAAGGATGCAGGTGTCATGAAGGCCGCGGCGGAAGCTGTGAAGGATAAAAGGCCTCTTATCTATCGGGCGGATGCATCGAACATCGATTCATTCGCAGAGTTAGCCTCGTCCCTGAAGCTTCCCTTGGCTGTAACAGGGGGAAGCCTGGAGGAGCTCTCAGATCTTACTTCCAAGGCGAAGGATAAAGGGGTTGAGGACATCTTGCTTTCCTTCGATACCGAAGACCTTGCAAAAACCCTAAGATGGCTCACCATCACTCGCCGGGCGGCACTGAAAAAAAACTTCAGGCCTTTCGGCTATCCTTCAATGGTGGAGGTAAGCGCAAAAGATGCCGAGGAGGAATCAGTCGTTGGGGCAGCTTATGCAGCGAAGTATGCAGGTATAGTGATAGTCGATAACGCGGAACCGTGGGAGCTTATTCCTATCATGGTTGTGGTACAGAACCTATATACCGACCCCCAGGTGCCGAACACTGTGGAGGCAAAGCTTTACGAGGTCGGAAACCCCGGAGAAAACTCACCCGTCATGTTCACGACAAACTTCTCGCTTACCTATTTTTCAGTGGAATCAGAGGTGGAGCGGAGCAAAGTTCCCGCCTATATATGCGCCGTCGATACTGAAGGACTTGGTGTCCTCAACGCCTATGCGGGGGACAAGATATCCGTCGAGAAGGTGGTCAAAACGCTGCAGGAGCAGAAGGTTGCTGAAAAGGTGAAGCACCGTAAGCTCATAATACCAGGGCTCCTCCCGATCTTCAGGGCGGAGATCGAGGACACATCAGAGTGGAAGGAAGTTATCATAGGCCCTGAAACGGCGCGTGAAATACCTGCGTTCTTAACGGGCAACTGGAACAAGTAAGAACTATGAATACATGTAAGGTAATCTTTTTTCCCCAGAAAAGAGAGGTCTCTGTCAAGAGGGGTACGTCTCTCCTCGATGCAGTTTCCAAGGCCAACATTACGATAAACAACCTCTGCGGGGGGGACGGAATCTGCGGACGATGCAAGATGATCGTCAAGGAGGGGGACGTATCGGCTGAGGTATCACCGAAGCTTACCCGCGAAGAGATAAAGAGCGGCTTCGTACTCGCCTGCCTTACAATCATCAACAGCGATCTCATTATCGAGATACCCGACCAGACCCTTGCCAAGGAGAAAATAAGGGCGGACCGCGATGCCGAGCGGTTCCGGAACTTTGAGCAGACTATTCTTTTAAAGGAGTACGAGCCCAGACCTCTCGTTCGAAAGGTATACCTGGAGCTCAACCCTCCGACTCTCGCCAACAATACCGCCGACCATGAAAGACTTATTGAGGCGATATGCAAGAAGACCGGGATATTCGAGACGCAGATGGGCCTCAAGATCATAAAGACCCTCCCTGAGATATTAAGACAGAACAATTTCCGGGTCACAGCGACAATAGGGCTCCGGGGTCACGTTGCAGAGCTCATGAATGTCGAGGGAGGCAATACAGAGGCTAAAAACTATATGGTAATCGTGGATATGGGAACAACGACGATTGTCGCCCATCTCGTTGATGCAATCAGCTTCCGTACCCTCGATGCCAAGGCGTGTTTCAACTCCCAGGGGATATACGGGCGGGAAGTAACGAGGAGGATGATATCCGCAGAGAAGAAGGGGAGCGCGGAGCTGCAGAAGCTCCTGGTAGGTGATATTAACCGGCTCATCGGGGCGCTGACAGCTGACTGCCACGTAGGGCTTAAGGACATAAACGCGATTGTCTGTGCGGGGAACCCTGCGATGGGACATTTTCTTCTCGGGCTTCCTGTTCCGAACATCAGACGCTACCCGTACGTGGCAAACTCCGTAGAGCCTCCGCCTCTTCGTGCCGCAGAGGTCGGTATCGAGATAAACCCGAGGGGGCTTCTCTACTCGCTGCCCGGGATCAGTGCGTGGGTCGGGAGCGACATCACGGCAGGGATCCTCTCAACTTCGATACACGAGAGTGAAGAGATATCGCTGCTCGTGGACATAGGGACAAACGGCGAGATCGTGATCGGCAACAGGGAGTGGATCGTTGCAACGTCGGCTTCCGCGGGCCCTGCGCTCGAGGGTGCGAGCGTTGAGTGCGGCATGAGGGCAGAGAAGGGGGCCGTAGAGGCTGTTTTCATTGAGGAGGGAGAGATAGGGTACAAGACGATAGGGGATGTACCTCCAAAGGGGATCTGCGGCTCCGGAATCATCGATCTTGTGAGTGTCCTCCTGAAAAAGCACATCATCAACCGTTCCGGGCTTTTTATCGACGGCAGTTCGGACCGGATAACGACACACAAAGGGATAAAGCGTTTCTTTCTCGTGGAGAAACACGAAAAGGGAAGCGGAAAGCCGGTGTACATAACGGAACCTGAGCTGGAAAACGTCATCACTGCGAAAGCTGCGATCTTTGCCGCGATCAAGATACTGGTGAGGCGTCTGGATCTGGAATTTTCGGACATCGAGAGGTTCTACATAGCCGGTGCATTCGGAAACTACATCAACATCGAAAACGCGATTGCCATCGGGCTCATACCGAACATAGCGAGAGAAAAGATCGAATTCGTCGGAAATACGTCCGTGCGCGGTGCCAAGATGGTGGCTTGCTACCAGCAGGCGTTCAGGAAGATTGCGGAGATAAGGCAATCCACAACCTACTACGACCTCATGGGCGCAGAGGATTATGTGGAGGAGTTTCGCAAGGCGCTCTTTCTGCCTCATACGGACATCGAGCAGTTTCAGGTGCAATAGGGGGATTGACAGTACGTGGGAAAAAGTATAGCTGTTGCAGGAAAAGGCGGGACAGGGAAAACAACGATTGCTGCCCTCATCGTACTCGAGCTCGTGAAGAGAAAGATGGATCCTATTCTTGCGATCGATGCGGATCCTGATGCAAACTTCGGAGCTGTACTCGGTATAGAGGTGCGGCAGACAATCGGCGATCTTCGCGAAGAGATTCTGGCGGAGTTGAAGAATTTTCCCGCAGGCATGACAAAAGCGGGGTACGTACAGGCCGGGCTCCACCAGATCATCGAAGAGTCGAACGGGTACGATCTCATCACCATGGGGCGAGGAGAGGGGGCGGGATGCTACTGCTACCTTAACTCGCTCGTCCGTAAGTTCTCGGAGGATCTCTTCCCGTCCTACCGTCGGATCGTAATGGATAACGAGGCGGGGCTCGAGCACATAAGCAGGAGAACGACATATAACATCGACGATCTTATCATTGTTGTAAACGACAATCCGATCTCGATCAACACAGCGGAGAGTATTGTTCGTATCTCATCTACACTGAAGAACAAGATAAAGCGGCTGTACGTTGTGTCCAATATGGTGCGTGATGAGAGAAAAAAGATGGTCTTACAACACATCGAGGAATTAGATGTTGAATTTGTCGGGGATATCCCGTATGATGAGACCCTGAACAACGCCATATTTGCCGGTAATTCGCTTGCCGATCTTACCGGTTCAACCGCAAAAGATAGAGTATCAAAAATTCTCGATACAATAGGGGGATCCAATGGAGATACCTGATGTAAAGGAAAAATGGACTTCTAAAATCAATGAGGTCACGCTGGGGGCTGCCGCGGATCAGGGTGGAACCAGAAAAAAGACGATCACCGTCGGGGGAGCCTCGACCCTTCCCTTCATGAACTTCGAAGGGGATATTCCGCATCCGCCTGTTATTGCAGGATTCGTATCGGATGTCGTACCCGATTGGCCCGACGTGATAAAGGATGGAATAGGCAAAGAGATCGCATCGCCCGTAGAATGGGCCCAGAAGAACGTGGAACAGTTCGGTGTCGATCTCATCAGCGTGAAGATGATGGGCGCCGATCCTGCAGGAGAGGACCGTTCGCCTTCAGACTGCGCGAAGGTCGTTTCCGACCTGCTGAAAGCGGTCGATGTACCCCTCGTAATCTGGGGATGCGGAAACGATGAAAAGGACAGCAATGTGCTTCCGGAGTGCTCTCAGGCGGGGAAGGGTGAGAACTGCCTCATAGGGTCCGCGAAGGAGAGCAACTATATGACAGTTGTCGCAATCTGCAAGGCGGACAAGCACAAGATTATATCTGAGGCCCCTGTAGATATCAATATAGGGAAGCAGGTGAACATACTTCTCCAGGATGCCGGATACGCTCTCAAGGATGTTGTGATGTTCCAGACAACCGCCGCACTGGGATACGGGTTCGATTACGTCTATACGATTATCGAGCGCTGCCGTGCCGCGGGCCTCAAAGGAGACAACCTGATGGCGGCACCGCAGATATGCGATGTTGCAGGAGAAACCTACCGGGTAAAAGAGGCAATAGCAGACGAGGACGTGCTTCCCGGATGGGGTTCGCTTGACAAGCGGGGAGCGATGTGGGAGGCCGTGTGCGGAGAGGGCTATCTCCAGTCAGGGGCCGATATACTCATCATGGCTCATCCTACGGCAATTTCCACTGTCAAGGCGACGATAGATCGGTTAATGAAATAAGATAAGGAGGGTGTCTTTATGATACTAATAGGAGAGAGAGTAAACGCGGGATTTCAGGATATCAAGGAAGCAATACAGAACAAAGATGGGAATGTGATCAAAGAGTGGGCCATAAAGCAGACCAAAGCCGGAGCTAACTACATCGACGTGAATCTCGGTACCGTGTCGAACAAGCCTGAGGACCTCTGCTGGATGATCGAGATGGTGCAGGAAGCTGTGGATACACTGATCTCAATTGACAACAACAAGCCTTCCATGCTCAAGGAGGCAGTGCCTGTCTGTAAAAAACCGCCGCTCATTAATTCGACAACAGCGGTCGAGGAGAAGATGAACGACCTGTTTCCCATCGTTGCGGAGCACGGGGCATCCATCATCGGGCTGGTGATGGATGAGACTGGAAGCCCCAAGGACGCGGACAAGCGCGTAGAGAACGCGGGGAAGATTATCGCAAAGGCGATGGATTTCGGCATCTCGCCCGAGCAGATTTTCCTCGATCCCATAGTAATGCCTCTGAAGTTCATGCAGGAGCAGGCCCCCGAGATACTGAAGGCTGCAAGCCAGTTCCAGCTCTTCAGTGATCCACCGTGTCATATGGTGTGCGGGCTCTCGAACATATCCAACGGTACGAAATACAAGAAGCTCATAAACAGGACGTTTCTCGTCATGCTTATTGCAAACGGTTGCGACGCAGCGATCTGCGACGTGATGGACGGTGATCTAGTAGACGCAGTGCTTACCGCGGAGCTTGCCCTGAACAGGCAGATCTATGCGGATTCATACATAGAGGCGTTCAAAAAGAAATAGCAGACACTTTTTATGAATATACTCGTACTGAGAAGCAGCAGATTGGGCGCACGCGCTCAACCTGCATCGATAAACGACTCGTATAGACTCACCTACAATACGTCCTATGCGAAACGTTTCCTCGGTCATCTGAGGGCCGAGGAGGGATACTGCAGGGCGTGCGCAGGCAACTGCAGGAACTGCAGGGGAGGGTACGGTCTCGATTTTTCTAGCTCTGTTACAGAGATCATCGACTTCCCTTCGACGATGCCCGCGATTATTGACGATCCTATCGACGATCCCTATGAATTCGTTCCCCAGGATGTGCCTCGTCATGATGTTCTCGTTGCATTATCAGTTAATGAAGAGGTTCTTCTGGCGTTTCTGAAGAAACATCCTATAGCACGCGCTGTCATTGTTCCGATAGAACAATCGGACTGGATAACTCCGTACTGGGAGGGTGCGGTATCAAATTTCTGTAAAGAAAACGGGATCGAGGCTTCGTTTCCAAAGCCTTTCTGCTCGTTCGATCCTGTGTCAGGGGTCCTTAAGGAGTTTAAGGAGAAGTTCAGAATCGGAAGGCCAGAGATCGATTTCGTGCTTCGTGACGGACGCATAAAAGAGACGCACGTACTATGCAGCGCCCCGTGCGGGGCTACGTACTTTACAGCCAGGCGTCTTGAGGGCAGGAGTGTGGACGAAGATCTCGCATTTGTGATAGACAGCGCATTGAGCGCCTATCCTTGTACAGCAGGACGGACTGTTGACAGGTATTTTAACGACTCAATCACCCACCAGGCTGTAAAACTGCAGCGTAACATACTAAATTCCCTCACAAGCTACAGTATGAAAAAGTGGAACAATTATAATAAATATTATAAATAGCAGATAACCTCACTATACAAGCCATTTTATAGAAGTTTTACTTTTTATAATCCTACGCATGAACCGGAAACTTCCCCCCTCTGGGCGTTGAGGCCGAAGGACTCAACTTGAGCAGAAGGTGGCCGTTGATTTCGAAGAACGAAACTTAAGCGTAGCGACGGGTGTTGAGGCTGAAAGCCTCAACTTGAGCGAAGCGACCATAGAGAAGTTCTACTTTTTGTTAAGCTTCATTTCCAGCGCCTTTATTTCGTCGAGAAGGTCATCTATCTCGGTTTCACGCAAAACGTCATCTTTGGACGAGTGAGAGGTGGAGCAGTCTGCCTTTGACCGTGCCTGCGTGAGCGCTTCGAGCCTGGCTTTCTTTCTGTCGATTTCGTCTTTCAGATCTTCCATTACATCCCTCCGTAGAAAAATAAAATCATACCGGCGGAATTAAGTGTGATGTCCCTTTAATTACAATAAATGGAAAAGGGCAGTGAGGCCATAGGCCTCACTTTGAGCCGAAGGCGACAGAGGGTGCTAATTTGTAGTAAAATTACTAGATGATAACAGTTCCCACAGCAGTGGGGAATATTTCCTCGACATCGCCCTCGAGACGGAGGGAAACTGCAGGATGGTCATCGTGATCTGTGGGTCCCATGTTGATAATAACATACGGTGAGCCCCTTTCTGCAGCAGCAAGAGGTATCGATGCGGCAGGGATAACGGAGAGGGTGGACCCGAGCGAAATAACGAGATCGCTTCTTTTAGCAGCCTCAAAAGCCCTTGAGAGGTCCTTTTCTATTAAGTTCTGGCCGAAACTGATTGTTGCAGGCTTGAGATACCCTCCGCAGGAGCATAAAGGAGCCTTTTTTGTTTCGGAAAACTGCTTATAACAGGGGTCGGGATCGTATCGCTTTCCGCACGACTGGCACTCGATCCAGCTCATAGTTCCGTGCAGCTCTACGATGAGATCGTCGGTTGTACCCGCTTTTCTATGTAGCCCGTCTATATTCTGGGTAACGACCATGAGGAGCTTTTCATGCTCCTCGAGCTTCTTTATTGCCCTGTGAACGGGGTTCGGCTCGGCGTTCTTTATTATAGCCCAGGATTCGAGCTTTTGCTGCCAGTACCTGTTCCGCGCTTCCGGATCCGTCATAAATTCCTGGTAGTACACCGGATCCTGTGTCTTCCATAGGCCCTGCGGCCCTCGGTAATCCCGTATTCCTGATCTTGTAGATATCCCCGCTCCCGTGAAGATGAGAATTTTCGAAGCGGAGCGGATGTAAGAGGATAAATCAGGCATGGGGAATAATATAAGCGGAATTATAGGTGGGGAATAGGAATAAAGAGAATAGCCTATATAATCCTATTTTTCAAGAAGATCATCACTATCCAAAAAACTATGATTATTATCGAAAGTATTTTTGCATAAGTTGTAACATTCTTCAAGCAGCATTTTTTATAGTTGAACTTAGAAATTATTTCATTCAAATGATTATAGGGTTCGTTACTACGCTCTCTTTTAACCCACTCCTCAAACCCATGATACCAAGTGAGGTTTGAACACTCCGAAAGAAAAATAATACGCATCTGTATTAAACTGATTGCTAATCCTAAAGAACATATTATGTAGAATAAATGAGGTGTCATAATAGCATTTTTATCAATTAAGTACGCAAGAAGAAGCCAATAACTATTGATTGAAATACAGCTATTGCAGAATTTCTAACCCAGAAAAGGTTTGCCTCTTTAAATGAACTATCAAGCAAGAGTCTTGTATAGTCTGTATCATTCATTTATCACTCCTTTTGCATCAATATCTCCGTGGTGAGGTACAATATTCGGCGTTACCGAGCTCCGAAATGGCTTCATTGAAACATATTATCATTTTTAGCTATTTTATGCTATAATATTTACACATCTGGTAAGGCACCCTTCTAAAAACCAATTTCAAGGAGGTTGTTATGAAAAAGTATTTTTTAATTTTTTTAATGGCGCTTGTCTCTATCACGTTTCTCTTTTCATGTCAGCGAATTGATGAAACAACAGAATTAAAATATGATGAGACTATCGAGCAAAAAGGTATTCCCTTGGAATACGGTTCATTGGTTTCAGTGACAACCGTAGCCGAATGGCCTGGATGGGCACAATTATGGTTCGAAGATGATAATAACACTATCAGGATGGTTCGTATTGAATTTTATAAAGGTGAGATCCCGGAAGGAGTAAGAACCATTTCTCGGTATTAAAAGTTTTTGAAGGAGAAAAAAATGGTAAATAAATTGACAAGCATCTTTTCAAGAATATTATTTTCTGTTGCGAGTTTATTATTACTAATAACTATAATCGAATGGATTCTAAGATTATTTGGATGGACCTTCTCCTGGCTTCCTTATAATCCCGGAAGATTGCTAGAATTCGCTGCTTATATTATGATATTCGTAATTGTACTCCTGCTAAGGCAAATTAGAGAAAAGATGTAAATTAAAGGTTCATTAATATTGTCTTCCAACCTTAGTAAAAACGAAAAATAAAACCAGGCATTATCTATTACCGCCAGTAGGATATCTTGATATACCCGAATCAGCTCTGCATCTAGTAAGGTATATTTATTAGGCTCCCCACCGTAGCAGAGAGCGAGGACTAGTACGTCAGACCCTTCGTATCAAAGATACTGCGGGCTTGAAGTACTTTAGCAGTTTCAATACTTCGTATCGAAACTGCACGGCAGGTAACTACGTTTGAACATTCAGTAAAAGCTGAGCGATTAAGCGTTTACCGTCTTTAATCCCATCTCATAGTATCCATATCCGGCGTTTCCACGCATTTCAACCGAGTACATGATCTTCTTGCGCATGAACACGCTCTCATCAGTTGGCTTATCCAGAGCCACCAACTGTGGAGCCTTGCGACTCTTATAAAATCGCTTCCTTGGCTGCGAAGGAGGACTTCAGCCCCTTCGGATCAAAGATCCTCAGGCCCTGAAGTCCTTACGAAGTTTCAATACTTCGTATCGAAACTGCACGAATTGAATGTCATGCTATACGTTTACGAACCCGTTTGCTGCCTCATCCGGAGAGGTGGTTGACTTCATGATCTTTTTGAACAGTACCTCAAGTTCGGCAGGACATGCTACCGCACCCTGTGGATAAGTTCGTAGTAATTATGGTTACCGCATACTTAACACAAGCATGATAGGGACGGGTTGATAGTATGACAGAGAAGATTGCTTCGTCTAAAGGACTGTGCTCCCAAAGAGCACAGTCATCGCACTCGCAATGACATAAGAGAAACACCATGGGGACGGGGTTTTAATTAAGGTTGCATTATACTTAATATCATTCGGCGTTAACAAAACTATACCATATAATAGATAATATTAATCCGAATGGATAAAAAAATAAATAATAGTTATTCACAATTAAAAGCATAAAAATTATATTAATACTTTATGTTTACACATCTAGTTGTTGTACCTTGTTGGAAATACAATTAAGAACAAGGAGACATGCAGATGAAAATCAAAAAATTGATTTTAAGTGTCGTTCTGATTTTGGTTGTTACAGTTTTTATTGGAGGAAAATTTGTAAAAGAACCTGATGAGGATTTACACACACTTTTAATTGGCCAGATAAAGCTGGAAGCATCCGGATTTCCAGGAGAATCACATGTTAATGGGATTCACACAGGCGACATAGAAATACACCTAAAAAATAAATTAACGGGTGAAATAGTTATTCTAACCTCTGCGTTAGGTAGCGGTTGTTTTTATATGGTAAATCCAGAAACTGAAAATTATAGAATAGTTAAACTTTATACACTGATTCATAATCCTCGTTATAGGCAAACACTATCGATGGGTATTCCCACTGGTGGGAATATCTCTATTCTTAATGGGAAAGTAAATAATTTAGGGCATTTAGTGTGGAAGGTTGATCATAAATCAGAGTCATGGGATCTCTCACACAATTTTCATGCAGATGTAAAAGCTTGGTTTGAAAAAACATATCCAGGGAGTGCTTGGAATAAAAAAGAATGGGTAGATGTGACAATATTATCTGATTAGATATAAAAAATAACAACACACTACAGGGACGGGCGTTGAGGCCGAAGGCCTCAACTTGAGCCGAAGGCGACAGACGGGCGTTGAGGCCGAAGGCCTCAACTTGAGCCGAAGGCGACAGACGGGCGTTGAGGCCGAAGGCCTCAACTTGAGCCGAAGGCGACAGACGGGCGTTGTTATCCATTTTGTGAGAAAACCGCATTAATTGTTGTATGAATACTAACTCGGAAAAATCCCTTTCCTTTCTTTTGCAGCATTCTACGGAAGAATAATATTTTGTCAAGAAAATTGGAAAAAAAAGGACAGAAAATGGTGGGTAGTATGGATCGAGTCTCAGCTTGAACGGGCACAGTTCAATCCAGCGCTAAGCCCTCTTCTTATTAAACTCTTTAACTTTATTGATGATAGACTCGACATCAACGTACTGTCTTATGAGAGATGCGGCGCGATCGATCTTTTCCGTATCCTCCGGCCGGAGCTTCACTATCAGGTTGTGCAGCTTCTGCGCGATTTCGTAGGCTGTCTCCTTTACCAGGATCATCGGAATGTTTGTACGCTTTACAAGCCTGAGGATCGTCCTGTACGGAGTAATACCGCCTGTGAGTATGACACCCTTCACGCAGTATGCCTTGGAGATCCCGACCACACACCCGCTCATTGCAGCAAGAATGAGGTCCTCACGGTTTCCCGGGGTGATCAAAAGCTCGTCCCCGTGGAACATCTCGAGCGCCGAATGCGGAGGCATGTCCCCGATTATGATCTTTCTCACACACTGGTCAAGCCCTTTTTCGCCGCATAAAAGCTCCCCGTCAATGTCCTCCATAAGCTGACGGATCGACGGGCTCGAAAGCTGGGGACAGAAGGGGACTACACCGAGCACATCTATCCCCTTCTTCCGAAATCCCTCCCGCACGAGACGGTCGATCTTTTCGTACTTGTCATCCGAGACCTTGTTTACCACGACCCCGAGAAGCCTGACTCCGAGGCTGTCAAACAGCGCCTTGTTTATGCTTACCTCGTCTATCGGCTTCCCGATACCGCCGAGGGTAACAAGTACCACAGGCGCATTCAGGAGCCTGGCAACCTGTGCGTTGGACAGGTCGAGCACAGAACCGACTCCGGCGTGCCCTGTTCCCTCGATCACCATGAAGTCCTTCCCGCGGCTCGCCCTGAGGAAGGACTGCATCAGGCGGTGCTTCAGCCGCTCAGGGTTTCCGCGAAGAATGTACTCTTCTGTAAAACCCGGCGGGATAGCGACCGGGCTCATGTCATAGAGCTGGCTGCCTATCTGAAAAACCTCGTTCATCAGGTTTGCATCTTTATCGATCTGATGCCCGCCGATGTTCTGGACCTTCTGGCCAACGGGTTTTATGTACCCGACGTTTTGATAATAGTCCCCTATTGCGCTGAGCAGCCCAAGCGCCGTGATTGTCTTTCCGTCGTTCATTCTCGTTGCGGCAACATAGACGCGCATTCGTATCCCTCAACAGAAATCTAGAATGAATATTTTAAAACAATTTATGCTTTTGGGCAACATGCTTTTAACTGATATTACAACTTTTAATGAAGCTTAAGCCGGATTACCTGTTCCCGCGGTCTCCCTGTGCTGTCGATCGCCCCAACAGTCAGTATCAGCTCTGATGAAACGCGCCTGAGAGGTATTACAGTCGATGCAGTGAGGTGCTCGAATATCTCACAGTATTCGACCTCTGTACTCCAGTCATAGATATGGACTATCACATACCGGAGCCTTTCGCAGCTTCGGAGCAGGATGGCGCTCTCAGAAACAGCGTAAAGAGTAAACAAAGGGGCCTTGTACGCTTCGGAGTCGTACGGAGTGCAGCCTTTGTCAGCCGAGAGATTCGGAAAGAGGTGCATATTCTTTCCTGATACTGCGATGATATCGCCTCCGTGATAGGTACAGGCCTCTTCGAGACCGAAGCCGGACGGATTGATTGTGTACCGCATCTGCGTACTCTCAGGGATCTTGAGGACCCTCCCGACCCCCTCTTCGTAATAGGTTTTTATGATCCTGTGCATATCCTCCTTTACGGACTCGTCGTCCTTCTTTTGAGGCCCCTGCATAATATCCTCGATGATCCGGGCCCTCCTTCTCGAGATGTTTCCCAGGACCTTTTTTACCAGGGGCCCTGATTCCCCCTTCAGGCTCCTCGCTATCATCTCATCATCGATTCTGCTCAGGATCTTCTGAAGCTCCCTGTTTTCCATGATCGGTATCATGGAAAACAGAAAGAGTCTGTGGGTTATAAAATATGCAAACTCTGGGTCTTCCTTGAAGAGATTGGTCACTATGGTGATTTCGTCTTCAATCGATGCGAGGCGCAGCATATTGAGGAGATGGATGAGGCCGCTCTTGTGCTTGCCGGAGTGGGGGAGGCGGGTGATAAATTCGGATATGTAGGAAAATCCAAGTCCGTCGATGTCCAGATATTCCTTGAACGGTATGTAATTCTTATATACATACCCGTTATTTACGCCTGCCTCCAGTGCAAAGACCCTGCTCCCGCAGCTAGAGCAGTAAAACCCGGTCTCTCTTCCGGCACCGCCTTCACCTGAAGCAAGCTCCCTGAACCGACTATCGTCCGCACCACTTTCCGTGAACAGCGAACCTTCTTTGAAGAAGATGACATTTGTTTTCCTGTAGTCCGTTCCATCGATGGTAAGCCGTATCGTATATACCCCGGGAACAGGTACAGAAAGAGAAATGCTGCCTGGTTTTCCAGTTCTCACGCCATCGACCGCCCTTTCTAGGACCGTTTCCCCTTTGCTGTTAAGAAGCCCTATTGTGAGATGCCTGTAATCCTTGTCACCCGATCGTAAGCTGGCTTTGAGAGGGACTCCCATCGGGTTAAGGACCGGACAGGACAGCTCGAGAGGGAGGATATTGTCGTACTTTACGTATGAGATGAACCTGTCCCGGAACTTGTAATCGAGCCACTTTCTCTGCAGGATAGCGGGGTAGAGGTAGACCTTTTGTTTCCATTGAGCCTCGGCCTTTCTGCTTCTGATATCCTCCTCGTGCTCTTTGAAGAACAGCCGAACCGGAGAGCCGCTGCCTGCCCCCAGGAGGAAGATAAAGAAGTCACCGGCCCATAAAGATGAATAAATATACACCGCTACAGTCCGATATTAGTATAAAGAATAGATTATTCCGAATTGTCATAAGGCCCAATGAGACTATATTTAATTTCTATACTGATATGTACACTAGGTATTATACTACCACATAACATAATTGCTTCAGATACAGATTACTATATTAATATCTTAAAATACGGCACCGATTCCGATATAGAGAACGCGTTTAACGGGGTTTATGAGGACCAGGGGGATAGGGTCAATGAGGCGGTGTTCGGGACATTTGATGGCCCGCATTCCGACAAGATGATGATGAGTCTCGTACGATACCTCAGCATAGTCTCAGCGGACACTCCCAGCGGTCAGGCCGCCCTTCGGACTGCACAAATCCTTAATAAGGAGATGACGCGGGAAGGAGTCACCGTTGACTACCTGGAAGAGGTAATCTACGCAGCCGGAGAAGCGAAGGCGAAAAGCTGTGTAGCGCCGATGACAGGGATCTTTCAAAACAAGCGGACCCAGAAGAGGATCAGGCTGGCGGTCGTAGATGCATGGGGCAAGATCCGCGACATGAGCGTTGAGGGTGTGCTGCTGAACGTGCTCCGGGACGATTATGAAGATACCGAAATGAAGGCGAGGGCAATACGCGCGCTCGGTGAGATGGAGAGTGCAGCGTCAGTCGATATACTCGAGCGGACAGTAAAGAACACGTATGAGCCGAAGCTGCTCCGGATGTACGCGGCGTTTGCGTTGAGCCAGGTCGGCAAGGAATCTGCCCTTGATATATTGGAAGAAGTCATTTATGATAAAAACCATGAGGTTGCAGAGTATGCCGTACGGGGCATCGCTGAGCTCAATTGCGACAGGTGCGGAGAGGTATTGATAAAGGCGCTGCGTTCAGATTACGACAAGGTACGCTACTACGCGGTGATCGGCCTTTCGAGGTTACGCTATACTGATTCAGTGGAAATCCTTCAGTTCAAAGCTGAGTACGATGCCAATGAAAGGGTGAGGGAGGAAGCAAAGAAAGCTGTTGAACTGCTTACTGAAGACGGAAAAGGAGATGAAAACTGAATCAAATATTAAGAGGGTGTTTTTATGCGGAAGATATATGAAGTAATGGATTTTGCAGAGTCTGCATATATCCTGCACAGCGGAAAACTGACATTTGAGATCAGCCCAGACGACCGGTACTATCTAGAGGGAAAAGAAATCATATTCGGTGCGGAGGAACCCCTCATAGCCTACAAAACAGAGAGGGAGGAGTATTTTCGCTTTCAGACAGTCTATGTTGAAGACGATTCCGTTGTAGACAAAATTCCGCTGGCAAACCTCTATAAGGTCGTATCTTTCTACAATATAGGATATACGATCACGAAGAACATTGCTCGAAATCTCGAGATCACCAACAAGATCTACATCACTAAAGAAAAGAGCCTCTCAGGAACGGACATGGCGTCGAAAGAATACGCGAGGCTCTACGTCGAGGCAATAGACGAGATCAAGAAGATGTACCAGAAGGTAAGAACAAGCTGGCTGAAGGATGTTCTCGACAGGTACACCAACAGTCTTGTGTACACCAAGGGACTCGCCTTCAGGAGGGGTGAATCCAAACATAGCCTTACGATGAGCATGGAGCAGCTGTCGGACTACACATTCAATCTGAGGTCGGGTTCGATACTCTGCGAGGAAAACGGAGAAGGGAACGAGATGTTCATTCTCAACAGGGGCAACCTCGAGGTTTATATAGGAGGAAAGAAGGTTGCTGATATAAACCAGAGCGGGACGGTTATAGGGGAGATGGCACTGCTTTTGGGCGAGAAACGTACGGCAACGATAAAAACGGTTACTGACTGCAACATTACCGTTATAAAACCTGAAAACCTCAAGGAAGCCGCGCAGAACAACCCCGGTTTTTTCCTCAATATCGCCGTAAATCTCGGCAAAAGGCTCGAGAACAACTGCAATCTTATACGAGAGACAGAGGAACTTCTGAGCGAGAGCAAGGCCCATGAGACTCCACTGCCTCCGAAAGAGAGAACAAACTACAAGGCCCTTCTCACGCTGACGAGGGATTTGGAGAGGTATGACTCGAAGTATAAGATTGAGTGGCTGTCCGAACTTATCGCAAAAACAAAACAGAGGGTAAACCAGGCGAGAGACCTGTGGAAATAATATGAGAGCTGCAAGACCGAAGACAATATCGCCGGCATTTGGACTGATGTGGCTGTTTGTGTTTCTGATGATCGTAGCCTCTTTCACGGCCCTTGCCGACAACATCTCGGAACCGGCATGGGTATACAAGGGAAGGGGGGATCGTTACTACAGAAACGGCCAAACCGGGCAGGCCATCTACGAATACAAGAAGGGGCTGATAAGGGCGAATAGAAGTGGTTCTGTGTATCCGGAGATCAACCTGCAGCTCGCTAAGATATACAGGGATGAGGGGCTGTACGATCTGGCACTCTCACAGGTTGAGACAGTACAGAAGCACAGAGATTCTCTTCAGGTCCCGGACTTCATATACGAGACCCTTTACACCAGGGCCGATATTTACTTACTGATGAAGAGGTACGATGAGGCGCTGAAGGTATACGAGAGCATCATAGAGCAGGATAAGAACCGTAAACTATACTCTGGCTTGAGCATTTACGAACTTCGCCCGGGCGATTTTAAAGACCCGCTTACTGCAAAGAGGTATGCGGAAGCCTACCTCGGCATAGGTATGATAAAGTACATGAGCTTTAACTATGAAAACGCCATACCTGCACTGAAGATGGCAATGCTGTATAGTCATAAACCGGACATAACTTTGAACTATTTACTTAATTGTTATGAAAAAATGGAAGACAGCAGGGCAATAGAATACCTGCTCGGAATAATGGAAACTCAGGCAAAAGCTGATAACGAGGGTAGATCCTAGCGATGAGGGGAATAAGAAGGCTTGCCTGTATAAGTATGAGCATCCTGCTGCCTGGAATCCTCATTCTGTTTACAACAGGATGCGGCATATATGCGATCGACGCCGCTTTAATGGCGCCGTACAATCTCACTAATACCACAGACTCGCTCTCTTTTTACGGAGACGACGAAGCTTTACTTCAAGGATACAACGTCTGGTATAAAGAGGAGACAGGCTACTTCTACAAGAGGTGCTACTATTATAATGAGCTTAACACCCCTACAATAGACAAGGAAATAGGTGCAACGGTCATATATACTGTGGATTTACAAGATTTGTATCCGCAGGAAGATAAAAAGTCATTCTATGAGATAAACTACAACGACAAATTGAAAAAGTTCTACTTCGCAGTCTCGGCATACGGCACGGGTATAGCCGAGAGCGGCAAGGCTGCCTTTCCCCGGTGGCCGGATTAGTGTCCTTATGTGTATCGAACGAGGAAATTTCATTGAACAGTACGCCCGTTTCAAGAACTAAAAAAAGGGCACAATGATTTCCGGCGGATTTATCTGACCATAATCCGCGGGAGACGCATCTACCGATTGGAGGCAGCTGATGGAGGAGTGGCTTAGAAATCTCATCGGATACGGACTATACGTGGTCATAGGTTTCCTGAGCGCCGTGTTCGTCTATTTCATACTGAGGCGCAGAGTGCTCGGGAGGTTCTGGCTCGCTTTTATCATGGGTATCATCGGATCCGTGCTGGGCGGATTTTTATTAGATGATATCTTCGAAAAATTAACCGATATTTATAACATCAACGTGCTCGCAGCACTGTTCTTCAGCTGTATTTTCATACTGCTGTACAGCTTCGCAGCTCCTGGAGGCAAGCGAAAGTGAAAAAAGCGCTCTTCATATTTTTGGCGGTCGTTATGGTTTCCGGCGGCGTTTATGGTGTTTACCATCTTTCAAGGCTGAACCATGCGGAAACCGAGATGAACGGGGCCATTCTTAATATCAATGAGGGAGAGCTCTCCGAGGCGATCGATACCATCAAGGAAGTGCTTTCAGAGTATCGGTACAGAGTAGTAAGGGCGCCGGCCCTCTATCTCCTCGCAGATTCTTACGGGCGTACCGGGGTGTACAGGCCTGCAGAAAAGACCTACAATATTATACTATCCGACCCTTCACTAAAAGAGATCGATAACTGGTGGATCGGCTCGATCGTCTCCCTGGCGAAGCTTTACAGAAAGGGACATTTAAAGGCGTCTTTCTCTCAGAAGGAAACTCTGGTACGATCTATCGACGGTGTCATTGACGAGATGCAGGACGCGGATAGAACCGAAAAGCAGATAAGCCTTACCCGGGCTATGGAGCGCTTGTTCCTTCTTGTCCTGACCTTCAATTTCGAGATCAACGTGGAAGTCCCATCCGATGAAACCGTACTGAGAGGGCTCAAAACGGAGCTCGGCTATCTGCTCATAGAAACCGGTGATTACGGCAGGGCGGAAGAGGTTTTAAAGAACGTCGATACTCCGGTCAGCAGGCTTGGACTCGTAAAGCTCTACCTGAAAGAGGAAGAGTATGAAAAGGGGATCGGGCTGTTAAAGGGACTTTTGGCATACGACAAAACAGGCGATATTAAAAAGTACTACATAAAACAACTGTTCGACTACGCGGAAGAGCTGTACAGTAAACGCACCTATCATGACGCGCTGGAGCTTTACGAGGAAATCGACAGAGAAGCGCCGGATACCACTTACTCGGAACTGGCCCTGTACCGCTTGGCGAAATATTACTACAACAACCGCGACGATGTTAAGTCGTTCCAGGCCATTGGAAAAATGCTGAGTAACAGCATTCCCTTGAAAGATGAAGAGGCCCTGATCTTAAAAGGGTACATATACTACGATAGAAGGGAGTTCGTGAAAGCTCTCAAGGTTTTCAAGGAGTTCATAAAGAGCTACCCGAAAAGCGAGATGCTCGGAACGGCCCGAGAGTGGAAGGCGATGACCGAGCGGTCGATAAAGTATATAGGGTAAGCATCTCTAAGTCTACCTGCCTGAAAATAAAATTCAATATCAATTCAATGAAACAAAAACCATAGTCCTGGTGTATAATAGTATATGGCGCCATAACAGTTTCGGAGGGCTCAGGGGCTTCTCTCCCGACACCCTCGGGACTTCAATCGTGCTGCTTAACAAATACTTGATTTATTAAGGAGTTTAGTTTACTTTAGTTTTCAAACCTCAACATTAGGGGTATTGCCATGGATGACACGGAGAAAAACCGGGCACTGGAAACTGCGCTTCTGGGTATAGAAAAGCAGTTCGGCAAAGGTTCCATAATGAAGCTCGGACAGCGCGGAGCAAACCTGAAAATTGGAGTGATCCATACCGGTTCATTGGGCCTCGATATAGCTCTTGGAATAGGCGGTATCCCGCGGGGACGAATAACTGAGATATACGGTCCGGAGTCTTCTGGGAAAACGACGCTTTCCCTCCACATCATCGCAGAAGCGCAGAAGGCAGGCGGCATAGCGGCCTTCATTGATGCCGAGCATGCGCTTGATCCGAAGTATGCAAGAAATCTCGGAGTAGACATCGAGAATCTCCTTGTCTCCCAACCCGATAACGGCGAGCAGGCGCTCGAGATCACGGAATCGCTTGTCCGCAGCAGCGCTCTCGATGTTATTATAATCGATTCGGTCGCAGCGCTCGTTCCAAGAGCGGAGATCGAGGGTGATATGGGTGACGCCCACATGGGACTGCAGGCGAGACTCATGTCACAGGCATTGAGAAAGCTCACCGGGTTCATCAACAAATCGAACACATCCGTTGTTTTCATCAACCAGATCAGGATGAAGATCGGGGTAATGTTCGGAAACCCAGAAACAACAACCGGCGGGAAGGCTCTAAAGTTCTACTCTACCGTGAGGCTGGACATCAGAAAAACAGAGACACTTAAGAAGGGGACAGACGCCATAGGGACCAGAGTAAAGGTAAAGGTTGCAAAAAATAAAGCCGCCCCTCCGTTCAAGATCGCAGAATTCGAGCTGATGTTCGATAAAGGAATTTCACAGGAGGGAGAAATCCTCGACCTTGGAACAACCTTGGACATAATACAGAAGAGCGGTACATGGTACTCGTACGGAGAGGAACGAATCGGCCAGGGAAGAGAGATGGCAAAGAAATTTCTCAATGACAATCCTTCGGTAAAAGAGCAGATCGATAAGGCCGTTCGGGAGAAATATTTCGGAGAAAAGACGGAACCGCAGGAAACAAAAGAAAAATGATGCAGACTCATCGCTTGGGGGGAGAGTATGGTCCGAGTGGTCATAACCGGGGCGGCCGGGAGAATGGGAAGGGAGAACGTAGCGGTTTTCAGCAAGGATGAAGACATTCGAATAGTCGGCGCGGTAGAGCTCTCCGGGGCCAAACAGATCGGCATGGATGCAGGGGTTGTAGCGGGAACAGAGGCTATAGGCGTCAACATCTCTTCAGATCTCGCGGAGGTCATCGCAGGAAGCGATGTTATCGTTGATTTCACGAACCCTGAATCCTCTCTTCGCACGATAGGGACCGCGGCAGGACACAAGAAATCTGTGGTGGTGGGCACTACAGGATTCTCCCAGGAACAGCTTGCTGCAATAAGGCAATATTCGGAAAAAATACCGATACTACTATCTCCGAATATGAGCCAGGGAGTCAACATTCTCTTCCATCTCGTGGAGAAGGCGGCCCAGCTCTTTACAAAAGATTACAACGTGGAAATAGTAGAAATACACCACAACCTCAAAAAGGACGCTCCGTCCGGAACGGCGCTGCGGTTTGGACAGCTTATCTCTGAGGCAAGAGGAAGTAAAATCGAGGATATCGGCGTATTCGGCAGACACGGCGTGACAGGTAAGAGGACCGATAACGAGATCGGTATCATGGCGTTGAGGCTTGGAGACACCATCGGGGACCATACGATTATTTTCGGCGGCCCTGGAGAGCGGATAGAGTTTACACACAGAAGCTCTGGCAGAAAGAACTATTCGACCGGAGCCCTGAGGGCTGTTAAATTCCTCGCGGATAAACAAAACGGTCTCTTCGGCATGGAGGATGTACTGGGCATAGGATCTCTATGAAAGACACGTTCTTAGGTCTTGGCTCAAACGTCGGCAAGAGAGAACACAACATCCTGCGGGCTGTCTCGCTTCTGAAAAAGAGATTCGAAATACTCGATATTTCCTCCCTTTACAACACAGCCCCTGTCGGCTATCTGGACCAGGGCAATTTTCTCAATATGGTGATAAGGGCGAACACAAGGCATGTTGAACCTCTCGAGCTTCTCGAGCATGTCAAGGCCGTTGAGCAGGAACTGGGCAGGAAAGAGACCTTTCGCTGGGGCCCCCGAGTGATCGACATAGATATTCTCTATAAGGAGGGAATAAGCTTCGAAAATGAAGCTCTTAGCGTCCCTCACCGGGAATTATTGAAGAGGAATTTTGTTCTTGTTCCGCTTTCTGAAATCACAGACCACCTTATCATCAATGGAAAGAAGGTCTTTATAGATAACTGCATAGACAGCGGCACGCGTCAAGATGTGACGCTATACAAGGCAAGACAAGAGATTAAAATCGATGGATAATGGTAAAGACAGCTACCACATTAAGATCGATCAGTTTGAAGGGACATTCGATCTTCTTCTGTTTCTCGTGAAGGACTCCAAGATAAATCTTCATGACGTGCCGCTCTCCGAGATAACACAGGGGCTCATAAATTTCTGGAAGACAAGGACTGACCTCGGTCTCGACGTGACCTCCGACTACATCTACAAGACCTCGATCCTGTTGTATATTAAATCAAAACATCTCATACCAGTAGAGCTCGCAGTGGAAGAGGATGAAGGGGATGACCGGAGAGAGTTTGTTGACAATCTCCTCGAATATCAGAAATACAAGAATGCAGCCCAGGTTTTAAAGGAAAACCTCGACAGCAGCAAAGTCCTGATGAGGAGTGATACCCAGCAGATCATTGATTTCAAAGACAAGGACAACTGGGAGGAAATCTCGATCATCGATCTTATTGTTGCTTTCTCGAGAGTGGCGAAAGAGGTCGATACGAGTGTGTTTCATACCCTGGATATCGAGAGTATATCGATAGACGACAAAATAGACGAAATCATGAACTTCCTAATAAAAAACACCGAGCTTCTCTTTCACACACTCTTCGGCCAGAATGTGACGAGATACGAGCTCATTATTACGTTCCTTGCTCTTTTAGAATTGGTAAAGATGGGAAAAATCTATATATTACAGCATAAACTTTTCGGTAACATCAAGATATTGAAGAGGGAAAAGACGAAGACTTGAGTACAGACCTTAATAAAACCATCGAAGCGCTCCTATTTCTTGAAAACAGGCCTGTCAATATTAAATATATCACAAAGATAACGGGCCATAGCAGGGAAGCTGTTCAGATAAGTATCGAGGAGCTGAAAAAGGGGCTTGCAAGCTCCGGGTCCGCCCTCGTGATAGAATCTAACGACAAAGGGGATTACCATCTCTCTATTTCCGAGGAGCTTTATGATTCCATCGATCAATACTATAAAGTACAGAAGAAGGTGCGTCTTTCGACCCCGGCTCTCGAGACGCTGGCAATTATCGCGTACAAGCAGCCGATAACAAAGGTCGAGATCGAGCGCATAAGGGGGGTACAGGTAGGTCATATCCTGAAGGTACTTCTCGAGCATGAGATAATCAGGATAGTGGGCAGAAAGGACGCTCCGGGAAAACCCCTC
>DATKZJ010000068.1:0-13253 GCA_035527995.1 Spirochaetota bacterium
AAGAATCGGGATATGTCATAAAAGGCGGCAGACGTTTGACGACAATCCGGAACATCCCGCATACTCCGGGGTTATCTGATATCAGGATATAATGTGAGAATAGATATTTGGTAACAATGTAAACTGTCATTGTACTTATTCATTTTACGTATCTATACAACAGAGCTAATAATGAAGTGCGCACATTATTCGGACGATCTATAGTTTCGGCAGGATGCCGATCGTTTCAACCGCTGTCCGACGAAAACTGTATGAAAAGCAGGATATACAATGTTTAATTCTCGAGCTCGAAAAAGAGAAAAAAGTCCCGAGCCTGCCGGTACCTGCGAAAAGACCGTTAGGGAACAATCCCTATACGAACAGAATCATGCGATAGAGAAAAGCCTTGTGAAAAGCGGTTTCGCCAGGAAGGGAGATCTCATTGCAGTCATTCACCCGCCTGTGCTCGGGAAAGAAGGCAGGAACGTCAACGGCGAGCCGATACCTGCAAAGCAGGTAAAAATTCCGAGTCTCATTGCCGGGAGGAACGTCAAGGTGAAAAACGGGACCTCCTGCTTCATGAACCTGGACGGAATCGTGCAGGTGATAGAGGACAGCAGAGGGAGCTACCACATAAGCGGAAAGCTTTACCGACACGGAAGTTTCGGTATCGATCTTTCAGATGATGAGATGACTGCTTTTTTGACTGTGACGCCTTCATTCGGAGGGGCTCATGCTGCTACCGTGGCAGATGTGCTCGACCAATGCAGGGCCATGGGGATTTCAGTAGGGTTGATTGAGACAAGTATACGTAAAGCGGTCGTGGAGGCAAATGGAAAAAAGAGTATAGTAGAGAACGTACCGATTGCGCAGGGCAAAAAACCTGTACACGGAGAAGACGGGACCTTTGAATACATGGTGCGGCTCGCTTCGGGGAGCAGATTTGCGCTGAAGCCGGACGGGAGAACCGATTTCAAGGATAGTGACCTCATAACGAGGGTGAAGAAGGATGAGCTCATAGCAGTCCAGCGAAGGGCTCAGGGAGGAGTAGAAAACGGGAAGACCGTGAGAGGAGAGGTGCTCAAGGCTGCAAAGGGGCAGGACGTCGACGTGGAGGCAGGGACGAACGTCAGGGTTGAGGAAAAGGACGGAATGTTCAACTACTACTCCGAAATCGACGGGCAGCTTTTAATTCATGGAAACATTCTCTCCGTAGAACCGCTTATGGTGATAAAAGGGGATGTGGGGCTTGAGACCGGAAACATAGATTTTGATGGTTCATTGGCGGTCCTGGGGAACATAAACGACGGGTACCGCGTTCGAGCGGGCAAGGATATCACTGTACAGGGTAATGTCGGCAGTGCCTGTCTCCAATCGGGCGGCAGCATCATGATAAAGAATGGAGTAATAGGCAAGTACAAAGGACTGGTTTCTGCAAAAGGAGATATAACTTTCAAGTTTGCCGAAAACTCCAACATACAGGCCGTCGGTAATATAATAAGCCAGAGAGCAGCGCTCAACTGCAATCTCCTTGCCGGGGGAAAGGTAATCTCAACAGAAGAGAAGGGACAGGTGGTAGGTGGGGAGATAAAAGCTAAAGGCGGCCTGGAGGTGAAGGTCCTCGGGAATGATTCAGAGGCCAAGATGAGTGTGGCGGTCGGCACTGATTTCTTCCTGGAAAACCGTATCATAGAGCTGCAGCAGAAGGTCGAGAAATATGAGCAGTCTCTCGGCAGGTTTGAGCTTTTACTCGGAAAGCTGAATAGGGCGGAGGAGTCATGCGGTGAGCTCTCCGAGCGTCTGAAGAACGCTTATCACGAGGCGCGAAAGAAGAGCACGATTATTAAACTGGCAATCAACAATTTGAAAAAGAAAGAGCGGGGCTACTTCATACAGCTCAATGAGATACAGGATTCAGAAGTTGTTGTGTACGAAAGTCTCCACAAAGGGGTGAAAATCCAGTTCGGCAAGGCCAGCTACGAGCCGGAGACCACCAGGATGGCTGTAAAGGTCTTTTATGACCGTACCTACCGAAAGATCGCCGTTGCTAACCTTTAGTACTGTTTTCTCACAGAGCCGGATGATGGCTTGGCGGTATAGTATATGGGTCTGCAGTGAGGAAAGCCTTTAACTCCGATTTTGTACTATTTACCGTGATTTGTGAGCCGAGGGATCAGTGCGGTTTTCGCATTAAAAGATAACAGCGGTCCAGGGTGATGATCGTACATGAGTTTGTTGTGAGAAAGGCGCTATAATGCTTATTTCCTACTATTTGGGACTGTCCCGTAGTTACGTGATACCATACAAAGTAAAAGAGAGAGCCTTTCTCCCTGATAATAAAACGAGACAGCTTCCCAAGCTTTAGGCCATCCGATATCTACTCTATAATAAATCAATTTCTTTAATGCCTTTTACAAATTTGTCAGCTTTCATGAGATAGGGTCTATTTGTGAGAAATGGGTGTTAGTGAGAATAAGCTTTATTCGGACTTGGCGGCGAACTTCTGTCTCTTTCTTTCCAGAAGGTCCATCTTCTTGTAGAACTCGACCTGCTTTGCGAGCTCCTCGAGATCCGTGACTATTATCTTATTGCCCTGGAGCTTGAACTTCTTGTTTTCGAAGAGCTTCTGTATAAGAAGGTTCCCCTTGTCAGCGGGAAATCCGACCATCTTTATCAGCTCATCGGGCCCGAAGTCGAAAGTGTACCCCTCGTTGTGGCTGACAGGTATCCTGTTTTCCTCTACTACAGTGAGGAGTGTGTCGTATAGTCTGCCGAGAGGGTCGGAAATGAGGATGTTCGCGAGCTGTCTGTACGCTTTCCATATCCGTTCGGAAAGGAGGGTGATTAGCTTCGTTCCGAGCTGTGGATTGGTTTTTACCATGATCGCGAAGTTGTCCTTGCCGACTGCGAGCAGCTCTGAGTCTCCGAATGATATGGCGGATGCTGTTCTCGGTTTGTCTTCCAGTAGTGCCATCTCGCCGAATATATCTCCGGGCTTCAGCACGGCAAGCAGCACTTCGTTGTTGTTCACGATCTTCGTTATCTTTATTCGTCCCTTCTGGATGATGTAGAGCACCGGCCCCGGTTCGTGTTCGGCGAATATGAGCTCGTTGTCCCTGTACTGACGGTTGAATCCCTCCTGCTTTTTGGTAAACTGCTCCTCCTTTATATGAGGCTGGATCTTGAGCATGAGCTTTTTGGCCTGAGCAATATTCGGATCACCCGGGCAGTACTGGATAAACTTCTTGAAAGCGTGAAATGCCTGGCTCAGCTGCTTCTTCTTGATATAGTAATCGCCGATGTTGTACAGGTACTTCGGGTTTTCCTCCACATTTCCCTTGAAGGACAATCTCGTAATAGCCGAATCGAAATACCGTAGTTTGTGGCTGAAAGACTTGATGATTTTGATCGCGATAGGAGAGTATTTTTGTAAAAGTATGCCGAACTGGTCTCTGTAAACACAGATCACCGTGACGTCGGTGAGGGCTTTTGCAGATTCTATCGATGCATGGTTACTCATACAGGAAACAACCCCGAAGAAATCTCCGGGATAGAGTATATTTCCGGTATCCTCTTCGATAATTTCCGATTCCTTCGATATCTGGACCTGGCCTTGCCTGATGATGTAGAATCGTGAGGCGTCGAGTTTCCCCTCGACGTTGATGTAGGAGTGTCGCTTGAACTGCAGTATTGATAACTGAACCTGGCTCCCGTTTGCCATCGGCCCTCTCCTCGAATACTGAGCATAGTACATACATGGGGGTTTGTCAACTCAAAAAGTATTATAAATCCTGTCCCCTGCATCTCCGAGTCCGGGTATGATGAATCCGTGCTTGTTCAACTCCGGATCGACTGAGGCTGTGTAGAGCCGTACCTCCTCGGCCGTGTTCTCGAGCCTTTTGACCGCATGTGAAGAGGTGATAACAGAGATGATTTTTACCTGAACGAGGCCGTTTTCCTTAAGGATTCTGGCAGTATGCAGTACACTCCCTCCTGTTGCAACCATGGGGTCGAGAACGAAGACGGAAGCTCCAGAGTGGCTGTCTGTAAGGTGCGTATAGTACTGGATCGGTTCGAGTGTCGATTCGTCTCTTCTGAGGCCCATGAACTCTACACGTGCATCCGGAACGAGTCTCAATATGGGATTGAGCATCCCGAGTCCTGCCCTCAGTATGGGAACGAGCACTACAGTATCATCCAATAGCTGGCATTTGCTCGTGTCCATGGGAGTACTGATGGAGGCAGTTTTCAGGGAGAGGTCCTTTGATGCGTGAATAAAGAGGATGGTCGTTATCTCCTCCAGAATCCTTCTGAAATCGCCGGAGGGCGTTTTCTGATCCCTCAGCAGGGAGAGCTTGTGCTGCACAAGTGGATGGTTTACAGTTTCTACTGTCATTTTTTTCCTTTCTGTCATACACGAATGGCTACAGTAAGTATACAACTTTCATTCACGCTTTTCAACGAATTGATGGAAGCAATTAAACCTTGACGGGGAAGTGTTAATCCATATAAGATAAAGAGATAAGGGAAGCAATTAACCCTTGACGAGGAAATGTTAATCCATATACGGTAAAGAGATAAGGGAAGCAATTAACCCTTGACGAGCCCTGGTTATTTCATTAGATTTAGGACGATTTCCAGTGGGCTGACCCTTGAGGTGTAATTGTAATTTTTGGCAATCAGATGGATCAACTCATTCTTGCTTCGAAGTCTCCGAGACGCAGAGAGATATTAGACAAGATATGCATTCCATACATCGTGTATGGGGCAAAGATAGATGAAACTGATGATCAAAAGGGAGATATCAGATCCTTTGTGATCGGAATTTCAAAACGTAAGGTGGATGCTGTCGTTCCGCACTTTTCCAGCGGTCTTGTGCTGGGAGTGGATACGGTCGTCGCCTTCCAGAACCGCATTCTGGGCAAGCCCAGAGACGGGGAAGAGGCGAAGAGATACCTGCAGATTCTCAACGGGAACAGTCACGAAGTGCTGTCCGGTATTACTGTGAGGGATGCGGCAAGCGGGGTCGGATATTCCTCGGTCTCTGAGACTTCGGTGTGCTTCGCCACATTGAACCGGACTGAAATCGACCGGTATATTGAGATCGGGGAATGGTTTGACAAGGCAGGCGGGTACGCGATCCAGGGGGCTGCATCACTGTTCATAGAACAGATTTCCGGATCGTTCTACAATGTCATGGGACTTCCTGTGGAAGAGCTGTACCGTCTGTTACAACGGTTTTCTTATTTTGATTCAGCGGGGAAGTACAGGCCCGTAAAAAAGCTTTGAAGATATTGAAGGCCATCGGCCGACCTGTCAGTCGGCACGATCTTTAAGAACGTTAAGACCAGTTAGGGCTTGGCGATTTTTTGCCGGATTGTGGTAATTCGGTATTTTCCAGCAGCGGAAGGCTGTGTGAGAAATAACACCAAAAAGGTGCTGGCTTTTGCTACCTGCATGCGTACGAATTTGAACTCTCTCACACGTGACCTCTCCACTCCCGGAGATACCTTCGATTCAAGAACCGGTAGAGCAGTTTTTACAGATTAAACAAAATGTCACAAGGGGGTATCAATTGGGAATTGTCACTATGAAGGAGCTTCTTGAGGCCGGTGTTCATTTTGGTCACCAAACCCGCCGATGGGATCCCAAGATGAAGCAGTATATCTTCACCGAGAGAAACGGTATCCACATCATCGATCTTCAAAAGACGATCACTCTCCTTAAGGTTGCCTACAATGCGATTAAGGAACTCTCAAAAAACAACAAAACAATCCTATTCGTGGGAACGAAACGACAGGCTCAGTCGGCAATCGTCGAGGAAGCGACACGGTGCGGTATGCCGTACGTGGGCAACCGATGGCTCGGCGGTATGATCACGAACTTTGAGACCATCAAGAAGAGTATCATGAAGCTTAAACGCATCGAACGTATGGAGGTCGACGGGACCTTTGACTATATGATCAAAAAAGAGATCGTTAGGCTGCAGAGGGAGAAGGACAAGCTTTTAAAGAACATTGGCGGTATTGCAGAGATGGACGCCCTGCCGGATATGGTTTTCATTATAGACCCTAAGAAAGAGGCGATAGCGGTAGCAGAGGCCAAGAAGGCGGGAATCCCGATCGTAGCAATAGTCGATACCAACTGTAATCCCGATGGTATAGATTACCCGATACCCGGCAACGACGATGCCATAAGGGCAATAAACCTCTTTGCATCGGTTGTTGCCTCCGCAGTAGTTGAGGGCCAAAATGAAGCAGGAAAGATAGAGATTACGGAAGGGACAAAGATAATGTCTCTTACTGAAGAGGAGAAGAAAGAGGATATCACGGAGAAAGGGGTCAGTCCGGAGACTATCAGTCCGAAGACTATCAGTCCGGAGACTGTCGCAGTTGAGGAAGACTTGGAAGAGGGGCTTGACGGGGAGAAGCCTCCTTTAGACGACACGGCTCCTCAGGCGACAACAGCCCCGGAGGGAGATGAATCGCCGGAGGTGACGAAGCCTGTGGAGGCGACAACAGCCCCGGAGGGAGATGAATCGCCGGAGGTGATGAAGTCTGCGGAAGCGATGACGGCCCCGGAGGTGACGAAGTCTGCGGAAGCGATGACGGCCCCGGAGATGATGAAGCCTGCTCAGACGACAGGGTCGTCTGAAGCGACAACAGCTCCTCAGGAGACGACGGCCCCGGAGGGAGATGAATCGCCGGAGGTGACGAAGCCTGCGGAAGCGATGACGGCCCCGGAGGTGACGAAGTCTGCTCAGACGACAGAGTCGTCTGAAGCGACAACGGCTCCTCAGGAGACGACGGTCCCGGAGGGAGATGAATCGCCTCAGGAGACGACGGCCCCGGAGGGAGATGAATCGCCAGAGGTGACGAAGTCTGCTCAGACGACAGAGTCGTCTGAAGCGACAACGGCCCCGGAGGTGACGAAGTCTGCTCAGACGACAGAGTCGTCTGAAGCGACAACGGCCCCGGAGGGAGATGAATCGCCGGAGCTAGAGGAATCACCGGCGGAGCAAAAGGACGAACCATCGACTCAGCTCGATGCCCTGTCTGAAGATGAAGAGAAGGATAATAGCTGAAGGGGGAGTGAAGTGGGAGTAGATCCAAAGGACATAAAAGTATTGAGAGAGAAAACCGGAGCCGGTATCATGGACTGCAAAAAGGCACTCACTGAAGCCGGCGGAGATTTTGATAAAGCTGTTAAGTATCTCAGGGAGAAGGGTCTCGCCGAGGCGACAAAGCGAAGCGGAAGAGAGGCAAAAGAAGGAATCATTACGGTTATGTCTGCCGATGATCGATCTGAAATACTGATGGTAGAGGTGAACTGCGAGACGGATTTTGTATCGAGGACTGACAAGTACAGGGACTTTGTGAACGATATCGCGGCGCTGCTCCTTGAAAAAGGCACGGAAACCGCAGACAAGCTTCCTGAAGAGGCCGCTGATAAGGTCAAGGAGGCAATATCAGTTTTCGGAGAAAACATTATCACCCGAAAGGTTGTTCGATTCGTGAAAAGCGACGCAAAGAAGAGCGTCTTTCAATCCTATATACACCTCGACGGAAAGGCCGGGGTCATAGCGGAGTTCATACTGGAAGACGAGGGCAGCAGTGACAAACCTGATTTTTCCGAGTTTGCCAAGAACGTTGTGCTGCAGATTGCTTCCATGAGCCCGAAGAGCGTATCGCAGGAGGACTTTCCGGAGGAGGTCCTGAACGAGCAGCGCGAGATCTTTACAACACAGGCGAAGCAGAGCGGAAAGCCGGATAATATCATCGAGAAGATGGTGATGGGGCGTATTGGTAAGTTCCTCTCTGAAAACTGCCTTCTCAAACAAAAGTACGTTAAGGACGGTGATCTCAGTGTTGAGAAGTACCTCCGCTCAGTCGAGGAGCGGATCGGGAGCGCGATCACAATAGAGAGGTTTGCGAGGTTCAAGCTCGGTGAAGAGTAGAGGACTCAAGTATAAACGGGTACTCCTTAAGATCAGCGGAGAGGCAATCGGAAGCAGGGAGGGCGCCTTTGACCTCACTGCAGTCCGCAGGATTTCGGATGAGATCCGCAGGCTCTGTGAGCTTGGTTGTGAGATAGGGATCGTTATCGGAGGGGGGAACATAGTTCGGGGAGGTACGCTGAGTGAGCACGGGCTGGACAGGGTCCAGTCTGATTATATGGGTATGCTTGCAACGATCATCAACGGGATCCTCTTTGAAACGATACTCCAGAACGAGGGAGTATCCGCCGTTGTTCAGTCAGCTCTCAGAGTCGAGACCCTGACAGAGGATATCGTTCTAAAGCATACAAGAAGCTCTCTCGCAGAAGGTAAAGTCATCCTATTCGCCGGCGGCACGGGGAGCCCGTACTTCACCACCGATACTGCTGCCGCTCTCAGGGCTTGCGAGATCGGGGCGGACGCCCTTCTGAAGGCCACAAAAGTCGATGGGGTATACGATAAGGACCCGGTCAAATATGAGGATGCGACCTTCTTTCCCGCACTCTCCTATCAAGAGGTTCTGTACAGAGATCTCAAGGTCATAGACATGGCCGCAGTGGCCATGTGCAGAGAGCAACGAATACCAATCATCATATTCAATCTTTTGTCCGAAGGCAACATCGAAAAAATCGTGCGCGGGTATGATGTGGGAACAACAATAAAGGAGTGAGCCATGCATGAGGAGATCAAAAACCAGTTGAGAAAGCGTATGGACAAGTCCATAGAGAGCCTGAATGAGGATTTCAAGAAGATAAGATCCGGGAGAGCGAATGCATCTCTGGTCGAGGACCTCATCGTTGAGTACTACGGAAACAGACTCCCTCTTAAGCAGCTGGCCAGTATCACGGTTCCCGAGCCCCGGCTCATCGTTGTACAGCCGTGGGACAAAGGCTCTCTTGGAGATATCGAGAAGGCTTTCCACAAGTCGGAACTTATGCTGAATCCCAACAATGACGGCAAGGTTATTAGAATAGCGATTCCACCGCTTACCGAGGAAAGGCGCAAGGAGCTCGTGAAGGTCGCAAAGGGTAAGGCGGAAGATGCGCGAGTAGCGATCAGAAACATCAGGCGTGATGGAAACGACGAGATCAAGCAGGCAGAGAAGGCCGGGCATGTGAGTGAGGACGTTTCGAAGCGTGCACTTGAGGACGTCCAGAAGATCACGGATGAGTATATCGATAAGGTGAACAAGCTTCTGGAAGGTAAGGAAGTAGAAATCATGGAAGTGTGATGGAACAGCCCGGAAAGAACCTACCACGCCATGTCGCCATCATCATGGACGGCAACGGCAGATGGGCCAAAGCGAAGGGGCTCCCCCGTACTGAAGGGCACCGTGTCGGGGCCGGCAGGGTGAGAGAGATAGTATATGCCTGCCTGGAGCTCGGTATCCGCTACCTCACAATATATGCGTTTTCGAAGGAGAACTGGAAAAGGCCGACCCGTGAGGTGAGCGGCATCATGCGTCTCGCCCGGTTTTTTTTCAAGAGATTCTTCGACGAGCTTAAAAGAGAGGGTGTGTATTTTGTACACCTCGGCGACCGTGAGGGTCTTTCCCCCTCGATTCTGAAGGTCATCCGTACCATGGAAGAGAACAACGCGGAAGAAAGAAGGCTCTTTCTCAACATCGCGTTCAACTACTCAGGGAGGAGCGAGATAACGAGGGCGGTAAGAACGATTGCCTCGCTCGCGGCTAAAGGGGAGCTTAGTCCCGGCGATATAACGGAAGAGCTCGTGGGCAGGAATATGCAAACAGGGGAGATTCCTGACCCCGATCTCCTCATCAGAACGGGCGGGGAGCACCGGGTGAGCAATTTCCTCCTCTGGCAGATCGCTTATACCGAGGTATGGGTAACCGATACACTCTGGCCGGATTTTAACAAGCAGACCCTCCTCCAGGCGATCGATGAGTATAAAAAGAGGGAGAGAAGGTTTGGTGGGCTGTGAGAGTGGGAAGGTCTTTTCATCAAAGGTAGTTCAGCGGGTTCTCCTGTCAGCAGGCTTTATACCGCTCTTAATCCTCGTTATACACCTCGATCTTGTCGGTGCGTTCCTCTTCTTTATTTTCACCCTGGCTCTTTCTGTTCTCGGCGCAAGAGAGCTGTACAGCCTCTTTGTCAGGATGTTCTCATTCCGGAAGGAGCGGTGGTGGGTGTTCTGCCTCCCCGGTGCACTTTTGATTATTCTCTTCTATTTAAATTCCTTTTTCGATAAGCCTTATCTTGGTATTTTATACATAACAGGATATACCCTGGCCGTCGGGGCGGGAGCTTGTGTGTTATGCTGTTGGCGGGGAAGCTTTCTTAAATCCTTTCTCGTGATGGTACTGGGGTATGCGTATACCGGTTTGTGCCCTCTTGCCATGCTCGGAGTACGAATCGGTTACGGTCCTCTTTACATATACTTTCTGTTTCTGCTCGGATGGATAGATGATGCAGGTGCGTACTTCGTCGGTATAAAGTTCGGCCGGACGAGAGGGATCGTGAAATACAGCCCCAATAAGAGTCTCGAGGGGTATGTAGCGGCTTTCTTCATAACGGTTGCCGCAGGGGTCGGATTCAAGCTTGCCGTAAGTGGAGGCTTCGGGCCGGGACTGTGGGAGACGGCAGGGCTCGGGTTTCTGATCGCTGTTCTTGCTCCTGTCGGCGACATCGTGGAGTCGATGGTAAAGAGGAAGGCGGGGACGAAGGATTCTTCCTCCCTCCTTCCGGGATTTGGTGGGGTACTGGACATCTTTGACAGTATACTGTTCGCTTCTCCGGTATACTGCATGATGCTCATGGTTCTACTAAAATACTAACTATTATTGGGAGATTTATGGCTACGACAATTCTTCTTGGTATTGTTTCAATCGGTATACTGATCTTTGTCCATGAGCTGGGTCACTTTCTCGCAGCGAGGGCAAGCGGTATAAAGGTAGATGTGTTTTCCATCGGGTGGGGAAGGGGGATCGTCTCCTTCAAGTGGAAGGAAACGAAGATCCAGATAGGGTGGATCCCGTTCGGAGGATACTGTAAGATGGCCGGCGACTCGCCGCGGGACAACCTCACGGGGAGCAAGGGCGAATACTACTCGAGCCCCCCCCCTCGCCGTATCATGGTCGCAGTGAGCGGACCGTTGTTCAACTATCTCTTTGCTATCTTTCTGTTCACGTTGGTCGTTATCATAGGATATGAGGTCAAGACATATTCGAACAGGATTCTGCTTGCCGAAGATGTCGCGGCAGCGGGCGAAGAAAGGACACCGGCCCAAAAGGCGGGGCTTATAGACGGGGACGTGATCGTGGAGATAGACGGCAACGAGATCAAGAACTGGGACCATATCACCGAGAACATCGTAAGAAACGCTCTCAAACCGATGAATATGAAAGTTCTCAGAAACGGGACTCCTGTTGAGATCATGGTCGTCCCCAGGCTCGAAGAGGAGACCGGGAGGGGGATCATCGGTATATACCCATGGATCGAACCGGTTGTCGGAGAAACGGTACCCGGAGGGGCGGCCGACCTTGCAGGCCTCAGGAGGGGAGACCGTATAATCTCTGTCGACGGCATGAGGGTCCTTCATCACATGGATTTTTACGGTGCCATAGAGGGGAGGGCATACAGCAAGGTCCCGATTGTCTTCGAGAGAAACGGCGAGAGACAGGAGGTCCTCCTCACCCCGCAACATGAGGAGGGATTCGATTCTGCGGGACTTACCTTCGAGCAGCAGGCCTACCGAACACCAACCTACCCGTTTCATATCGCGGTCGTAAAAGGGTTCGAAAAGTCAGTTGAAGGAGTACGGGATACGGTCCGGGGCATGGGCTTCGTGATAAGCGGAAAGATCAAGGCAAGGAATGCTGTTGCAGGTCCCGCGAAGCTGATATACTTGTCCGGAGTAATTGCGAAAGAGGGGTTTGTGTACTTTCTGCAGGTGATGAGCTACATCAGCATCGCCTTTTTCATTGTCAACCTTGTTCCGTTCCCTGCTCTTGACGGCAGCCACATCGTGATCTCGCTTTATGAGGTTGTGACGAGAAGGCGCCCGAATCTCTCGGTCGTCCACCGGGTACAGACATTCGGATTTTTGATACTGATTCTCGTGCTTGTGTTCGTTACGATGAACGATATAACGAGTTTTTTCAACCGTTAACCCAAGGGGGGCCCCTTTGAGAAGAACTGTAATCTTCCTGTTTGTAATGCTTATCATGGCAGCCGGCTCAGCTTTAGGTTCTGATGAGGTGCCGTTTTCCGTGGGAGAGAGGTTGAGATTCTTTATCTATGCGTCGAAGCTCTATGTAGGATACCAGACGGTCGAGCTCGTCGGCGTGGAGGAGCTCGACGGCATCGAGGTCTATAAGATAGAGGGTGTCTCCCAGTCATCATTCCTGCTGAGCATCATCTACAGACTCGATGACAAGTGGACCGTGTACATCGACACGAAAAACCTCCTTCCCGTGAGAGTGGAAAAGGACATGAAAGAGGGGAGGAGCACAGGCTTCTTCGTGTACGACATAGACCAGAATAACGGTACAGTGAAAATCCACGACAGAACGAACAACTCCACTGAGCAAGTGAGTGCAGAGAACCTCATCTTCGATCTCTTCAGCCTCATCTACTACTACAGAGCAAATCCCGAACCGTTCAGGGAGCGGTTCACCTTCGATTTCCTGGAACCTCATGCGCTCCATCCGGTGGAGTTCAAGGATGTGGGAGATGAGCAGATCGTCATCCCTCGAATATCGAAAAAACATACCGTGAGTACAAACAAGCTGCAGCAGGTTGGAGGCATAGGCATAGAGATATTCGTGAGTAATGACGAGCTCCGGGTACCACTCAAGATGACTGTTCCGTCCATACTGCCGGGAGATAAAAAGCTCTTGATAGAGTTCTACATCGACCGATTTTCTCCCGGGACCGGTAAGAAGCAGATACCGGACCAGTACAATAGGCTCGCATATTGATGCGTGCATACTGATGCGAGCATACTGATGCGCGAGTTACAATAGGGGGCCTCGATTGCTCTCAACCCGCGCTTTATTATGTCGATAAGCTAATTAGCAACCGATATAGAACCGTTTTTAGGTAATGCGGCGTTATATTATCTCTCGATGGTTCAAAGGGATATTAATGCGGTTTTCTTAAAGATTGCTGCAATCAGATTGCTGCAATCAGATTGCATAGCAAGAATTTTAAATGATGACTTGGCAGATGAAAAGAATAAAGTTTATAGTGAGCAAAACGCTTAAATATCCATTCCTTCGTAAAGGAATGGGTATTGACCTTCCTATTACGATTTC
>DATKZJ010000069.1:0-8493 GCA_035527995.1 Spirochaetota bacterium
TTTTAACGATCTGTCCCTTGTATATGACACCGATCGTGTCTGAGAGAGAGAGGATCTCGTCGAGCTCCGAGGAGACGAGGAGCACGGCGCACCCACTGTCCCGTGTTTCCACTATCTTCTTGTGTATATACTCTATTGAACCGACATCCAGCCCACGTGTGGGTTGCGATGCGATGAGAAGCCTGATCTCCCGTGTGAGCTCACGTGCAACTACCGTTTTCTGCTGGTTTCCGCCTGATAGGGTTTCTGTTGTCGTGAGAATTCCGGGAGCTTTTATATCGAATTCTTCCAGCAGTTTTTTCGAGTTTTCGGTTATATAGGGAAAATTAAGCGAGAACCGTTTCGAGAAAGGGGCCTTGTAGTAGGAACAGAGTATGAGGTTGTCCCTTATGGGATAGGGCAGGACGAGTCCGTGCTTCTGACGGTCCTCCGGTATGTGGGCCGTCCCGAGTTCGAACACCTCCCTTGGATTATTCCCGCGGAGCCCTGTGCCGTCTATGCTGATCTCTCCGCTCTCGAAGCTCAAAAGCCCTGTAAGGGCTTCGACGAGCTCAGTCTGTCCGTTTCCCTGGACTCCTGCCATGCCGAAGATCTCTCCCTCGTGAACCGTAAAGCTTATACCGTTTACGACCCTTACTCCTCTGCTATCATATACGTTGAGGTCTTTCACCTGGAGCACCGGTTTGCCTCTCTGCATCTTTTGTTTTTTTACCTTGAGTATCACCTCTCGTCCCACCATCATTCTGGCAAGCTGCGGCTCATCTGTCTTTGAGGGGGATACACTCCCTACGCCCTTGCCGTCTCTCAGCACCGTAATATTGTCAGAGATTTCGAGAACCTCTTTGAGCTTATGGCTTATGAATATGATCGATTTACCTTCGGCTTTGAGGGAGCGGAGTATGTTGAAAAGCTCCTTGCTCTCCTGAGGGGTAAGCACGGACGTCGGTTCGTCAAGAATGAGGATCGACGCCTCGCGGTATAGTGCCTTGAGAATTTCCACCCGCTGCTGTGTCCCTATAGGGAGGTCTTTTACAAGGTCGGTCGGGTTGAGGTTGAAGCTGTACCTTTTTGAAAGGGTTTCTATACGACTGTGCGACTCTTCAACGTTGATGAGGCCGTTCTTCTTCGACTCATTGCCCAGAATGATATTTTCGCAAACGGTCATCGTGGGGATGAGCATGAAGTGCTGGTGCACCATGCCTATCCCCTGGGAGAGAGCGTCGGCGGGTGAATGTATCACCGCCTTTTTTCCGTTGATGAAGATTTCACCGGCGTCCGGAGTGTAGAGACCGTAGAGTATGTTCATCAGTGTCGTCTTGCCGGCGCCGTTTTCGCCGAGAAGGGAGTGGATCTCACTCTTCTTCAGCGCAAAGTCGATACTGTCGTTGGCCAGAACACCGGGAAAGGACTTTGAAATACCTTTGAGTAAGAGAATCTCATCAGCCATACAGGGTGGTCCGCCTTTATAATTGGCAATCCTAACCTATTTTCGTGATGATAGCAACTGTTTTTCGAATAAAATTAACCTCTTAGCCAGGCAGGACAGGCTCAGAGTCCGATAAAGGCCTCTGCGAGCCCTATAATGAAGCCGAGGATTGCACCGGATAAGATAATAAAATTGATCTCCGGGCCGCCGGCCTTTTTAATAAGCTTTTCGAGAACCCCGACATCGAATGAGTTGACCTTCTGTTCAACAATACCGGATACCATGCCCTCATCGATGAAGGACTCGATGATCCTCCGGTTGAAGTATCCGTCCCTGTCTATGAGGAGCGATGCTATTATGGTCTTCACTGTTCCCCGCATGAAAGAGAGGCTTGAGAGAGGAATCCCGAACATCTTCTGTTTGTTCTTATCGAGAAACTGGTCGATGGCGGCCATAAGCTTTTCTTTGTCTATCCTCGTTCGTATGGCCTCACTGTTGACGAGGTGATCACTCACTATATTTCCCGCGCGTGCCGCAATATCCGACTGTCTCTTGGGGAGGAGCCCCTGAACGCCGAGGATCTTTTTTCTCGGGTGAAATAGAAGCTTTATTGCAATAAAGTTTGTGATAAACCCGAGCAGCGAGCCCGCGACAGGGTACACGAAGAAACGGAGCAGATGGAAATCAATGTCCATTCCTATAAGATAACTATTCCGGTTCGGTGAAGCGAGAAAAATGGGGATGATGATCCTACTGTCGGGAATCGGTTTTCAGCGGTAAACGGATCGTTTTCAGCCCGCTGTCTGCGGCCTAACGGCTTTATGTGTTATCTCTGTACTCTTTTCTAATTGCGATAAACTCTTTTTCCGTACTGACAAACGCCTCGACAATCTCAGGATCGAACGACTTTTCTGATTCTTCAAGGAGGATGGATCGTGATCGCTCATGAGAGAATGCCTCCTTGTATACTCTCTTCGAGGTAAGTGCATCGTACACGTCAGCGAGCGCCGTAATACGCGCAGTGAGTGGAATCGCGTCCCCCGCCAGACCTTTAGGGTAGCCTTGCCCATTCCACTTCTCGTGATGGTAGTAGGCAATATCCTTTCCCATGTCGAGAAACGATTGTTCCATGCCCGACAGCCTTATCGCCGCGCTTATCGAACCTCCGCCAATCTCGCAATGACGCTTCATGATCTCGAACTCCTCAGTGGTAAGCTTGCCCGGCTTCAGCAGGACCTCATCCGGGATTCCGACCTTCCCGATATCGTGAAGCGGAGTCGATTTGTAAATATTGTCTATATAGTGCTGGCCAATGTACTCATTGTACTTCTGTTTTTTCTGAAGTTCGACGGCAAGAGTCTTCGCGTATTCCCGCATCCGCTCGAGGTGCTCGCCTGTTTCCGGATCCCGGAACTCTGCGAGTTTTGCAAGGGCGACGATCGTGACGTCCTGTGTGGCGATCAGCGTTTCCATCAGCTCGATGTTGCTCTTCTTAAGGGATTCCTGGTATGTCATGTTCTCGTCATGGAGCCGTTTCATAGCAAGGAGAGACTTTAAACGTGCCTTTAAAAAGAGCATGTTGAAAGGCTTCGCGAGAAAATCATCGGCACCGTTTTGGAGAGCCATGAGGTGATTCTGGTCGTCCGCAAGACCTGTGATCACTATGATGGGCACCATCTTTGTCTTGGGATTAGACTTCAACCTTTTACAGACGTCGAAACCGTTGAGCTTCGGCATGTTGAGATCGAGAAGCAGGAGGTCCGGCTTAACCTCATCGAATTTCTGGAGCGCCTGCTCGCCGTCAGCCGCTTCGACGATAGAGTATCCCATGGGGGTGAGAAAGGTGATGAGCATCTTCCTGTTTTCTACCATGTCGTCAACTACGAGTATTGTCTGCTTTCCCTCCATAGCCTTTCCCCACGCGATTTATTTTCAATCAGGTGCAGCGGTCCGCCATTAGTTCCCGGCGGCTATACTTTTTTCTTATTTCCCGGACATTCGAATCATACACCAAAAATTAAGTATAAAGCATTTGTGACAGTAATGCAAATAATTCGACTTCATTTCACTGCATAATATGCTGCACCATACCCCTTTCCGGAGTTTTTGGTTTTTTTGCATTTTTTCAGTAACTGCAATACAATTAGAATGACCTGCTACATATGACAGGAGACTTAGATGAAAAAAAGAGTCCTCGTAATTGACGACGAAGAGATGAATTTGAACGTTCTCAAACTGATACTGGAAGATATGGGGTATGATGTATGTACTTTCAGTGATCCTTTCAAGGGAGAAGAGGAAGCACTAAGATCAGACTATGACCTTGTAATAACGGACCTGAGGATGCCGGGGAAGAACGGGGCGGAGGTCACCGAAAACATCCTCAGTGCGAAGCCCCACGCAAAAGTGCTCATACTCACAGCATACTCGACAGATCGTCTCGCACAGAGGGCCCTTGATGCCGGGGCGCTTTCCCTTTTGAAAAAACCTTTCGAGATAGCAAAAATACTGGATTTTCTGCAATAAAATGGACAAAGAAAAAGATTACTTTATAGAAGACCTCATCAAGGGCACAAACGAATTCCTCGATGATATATCGTTGGGGGGCATCGAACTCGGGGGTCCGTCAGAAGCCGGTAATAAGATTGAAAACGAGATCCAGAAAAAAGAGTTCGAGGAGTTGGGGCTGGAAGAGCAGCCAGCGTCCGACGGCACAGTTGAGCTCACAGTTTCGAAAGACGACATGAAGATCACCGCTGATTTCTATCCTCCGAGCGGGGGCGGAAACGATATCGATAAAGAGATGGTAATAGACGAGCTCGAATATCACGGTGTAGTGTTCGGGGTCGACTGGGATGCTGTGAACGAGGCGATCGGCCGGTGCAACGACGCACGTATACAAATAAACGGGGTTGTCGTTGCCGTAGGCCAGCAGCCGGTTGAGGAGGTTCCTGAGCAGTTTGTCGTCGAAGATCGGCTGCAGAAGAAGCAGGGGGGGCTGAATGAAGAGGACAGCAGGATCGACTTCAAGGAGCGCACAACCTATACCCTCGTGAAAAAGGGCGAGTACCTCGCGCGGGTGGTTCCGAAGAAAGAGGGCATGCTTGGAAAGACCGTGAAGGGTGAGCTTATTCCGTATAAAAGGGCATCGGTCGTCCAGAAGAAACCCGGGAGGAACACGACCCTTTCAGGTGACAAGGTGGTGGCCGCGGCAGATGGAAGGTTCGAGGTGAGAGATGGACACTTCTGGGTCCACGAGGTCTTTGAGGTCCACGGTGACGTCGATTACCATACAGGAAACATATCGTTCCCCGGAGATATCATCATTCACGGGAGGGTTAATGACGGATTTAAGGTTGAAGCGGGGGGGTCTATTGTCTGCAAAAGGACTCTGGATGCTTCCGAGATCAAGTACAAAAGGGACCTGCAGGTATACAGGGGTATCATCGGAAGGCAGAAGGGAAAGATATCCGTGGGAGGAACGATAGACACGAAGTATATCGAAAACTCCTGCGTGGAGGCTGAGGATACGATCTTTGTCGAGACGGGAATACTTCACTCGATCGTCCGTACCCGGAATCGGCTCGAAATGGCCAAGAAGAGCATAGTCGCAGGGGGTAAGATATACTCCCAGAACGGGGTAAAAGCAGGTCAGATCGGTACGAAGATGGGGATCAAGACGGAGATACAGTGCGGTGTAGATCACAGGATCCAGCGCAACCTCGAGTGGATCAAGGACAAGAACGTTCTCCTCGCATCCAAGCTCAGCCTCGTGGAGGAGAGGATCAAGGCGGATTCGGAAGCGAACAAAGAGCTCATAAGCACGAGAGACAGGATAAGGGAGTATATTCATAAGCTGAACCGGGCTGCAAAGGCGCTCATGGCCCAGCTCGATCGAAACAGGAAGGCTGATGTGGTTGTGACCGGAACGGTCTTTCCGGGTGTCTACATAGAAATATGCCGGGTTCCCTACGTGGTGTCCCACGAGATTGAGGGGGTCCGTTTCTATCTCGACAGTGAAAAGAGTACAGTTGAGGTCGAACCGCTGTTGTAGAACAGGAGATTCGGGTATGGGCCGGCCTTCAAATCGGGACCGCATGTAACGCAGGTCGGTGACGACACGCGGTGGATCCCCCGCCTTCATATCACCTTTTGAGATGCCTCCCCTGTGTCGAAAGATGCTCCGCGAGTGGAAGAGTGTCTTAAGCTTTCGTATATGAAAGAAAACGTCACCGGATTTGTCTTACCGTGTACAGCTTTTTGATAGTCCCTTCAGTGAAAGAGATCAATCGAACTTCAAGATCGGCCGCTCCACGACCTGTCGATTGCAGTTCGGCGCACAGTGAAAGACAGTAAATAATGGCCGTCCTGTTATGAGCTTTAACCAAATGTTATGCGTTAGTGCGGTTTTCTCAAAGATTGCCAATGCAATCAGATTGCTATGCAATCAGATTGCATTGCAATGGGTTTAAATGATGACTTGGCAGCTGTAAAAAATAATGTTTGGGGTGAAAAAAGCGCCATAAGCCCCGTTACTTAAAGTGTGCTGTTGATCATGAGAAACGGGGATTGGAACCCCCATTCCTGTGTGAGAAATGGGGGTTAGTTTCCCTGTCTTGTTAAGGAGTAGGGCATCAGAAAAGAAGGAGTGGGTGTAACCGGAGAGACCGAAACCATCAATCTCGGGCGTCACCCTGTCGAAGGGCCTCATCATACGGTACGTATTTGTAGCTTTCATAGTATATACGTTTTGCTATATTAATATACAGGATATACAGGGCAGCGGCAGCTATGTGGCATGCACAAAAGGGTCAAAATGATACGCCTTGTTAGTATCATTTTGATACTATATGTGGACGCGGATATAAAAACCGAGACAATGGTATATAATTTATTATTTATCAAGCAGTTAGAAACAGAGTGTTTGTGCAAAAGTGGTACCATAATTGCAATATTATTAGTGATAACGAAGTAGAGGCATAAGGAGTCGGTATGGATATAAACAGATTTACAGAGATGGCACAGGGCGCTTTGCAGAGCGCGCAGCTGCTCGCAGGGGAGTACGGACACCAGCAGATCGAGAGCGAGCATCTTCTTCTCGCCCTCGTGCGTCAGCAGGACGGCGTGGCTCCTCAGATACTGGCAAAGCTCAATGTCGACCCGGTATCCGTCACAAACGAGGCCGAACGCGCGATTTCCAGAATACCGAGAGTGACGGGGTCGGGGGCATCAGGAACCGTTTATCTTTCGTCGAGACTGAATGACCTCCTGTCAACTGCGGAAAGTGAGGTAAAGAGCCTCAAGGACGAGTATATAAGCACAGAGCATCTCTTCCTCGCACTCGTGAAGGATTCGGGCGAAGCCGGAAAGCTGCTCAAAAATCTCGGTCTCACGAGGGCAAAGATACTCGACGCCCTGAGACAGATACGCGGCAGCCAGAGGGTTACATCCCAGAATCCAGAGGCGACCTATCAGGCCCTCGAGCGGTATGCAATAGACCTCACAGAGAGGGCGCGAAAGGGAAAGCTCGACCCTGTTATCGGAAGGGATGACGAGATCCGACGGGTTGTGCAGGTGCTGTCACGGAGAACGAAAAACAACCCTGTGCTCATCGGAGAGCCGGGCGTAGGTAAGACCGCAATCGTCGAGGGACTCGCGCAGCGGATCGTGAAGGGGGATGTCCCTGAAGGGCTGAAGGACAAGAATATCGTCGCACTCGACATGGGTTCGCTGCTTGCCGGAGCGAAGTTCAGGGGTGAGTTCGAGGAGCGGATGAAGGCCGTGCTCCGGGAGGTGCAGGAGTCGGACGGGAGAGTGATACTCTTTATCGATGAGCTCCACACGGTTGTCGGTGCAGGAGCAGCCGAAGGAGCAATAGATGCCGGCAACCTCCTGAAACCGATGCTGGCCCGTGGAGAGCTCCACTGCATCGGAGCGACGACCCTGAACGAGTACCGAAAGTATATCGAGAAGGACGCTGCGCTAGAGCGAAGGTTCCAGCCGACGCTGGTCGATCAGCCTTCGGTAGAGGACACGATATCGATCCTCAGGGGCCTGAAGGAGAGGTACGCGATATACCACGGTATCAAGATCAAGGACGGCGCGCTTGTTGCTGCCGCGGTTCTCAGCGACCGGTACATATCGGACAGGTTTCTTCCGGACAAGGCGATAGATCTGGTGGACGAAGCCGCTGCAAAGCTAAGAACGGAGATCGACTCTATGCCTGCTGATCTCGATGAGATCATGCGGCGTACGATGCAGCTCGAGATCGAGCGGGAGGCGCTGAAAAAGGAGAAGGACAAGGCGTCAAAGGATCGGTTGGAAAAGATCGAGAAAGAGCTCGCTTCTATCAGGGAGAGCGGGAACTCCCTCAAATCCAGATGGGAGGAGGAGAAGCGGCAGCTCATCTCTCTCAGAGACCTGCGTTCTGAGATCGAGGATGTGAAGTTCGCGATAGAGCAGGCGGAGCGCGACTACGATCTGAACCGTGCCGCAGAGCTGAAGTACGGGAAGCTGATTGAGCTCGAAAAACAGCTCAAAGAGCATACAAAGAAGATCGATGAAGCTGAGCAGAACAGGCTCCTCAAGGAGGAGATCGACGAGGAGGACATTGCCCAGGTGGTCGCCAGATGGACGGGAATACCTGTCGCAAAGCTCATGCAGGGAGAGATGGAGAGGCTCATCAACCTCGAGGACCATCTCCATCAGAGGGTCGTCGGACAGGACGAGGCTGTAAAAGCGGTCTCAGATGCGATCCTCCGGGCGCGTGCAGGCATCAAGGAGCCGACGAGGCCGATAGGGAGCTTTATATTCCTCGGCCCTACAGGCGTCGGTAAGACCGAGCTTGCCAGGACGCTCGCCCGATTTCTCTTCGACGACGAGAAGAACATGATCCGTATAGACATGTCCGAATACATGGAGCGGCACGCTGTATCCAAGCTCATCGGGGCCCCTCCCGGATACGTGGGATATGACGAGGGAGGACAGCTCACCGAGGCGGTGAGAAGGAAGCCGTACTCGGTGATACTGCTCGATGAGATAGAGAAGGCTCATCCCGATGTGTTCAA
>DATKZJ010000070.1:0-13649 GCA_035527995.1 Spirochaetota bacterium
TGCAAGACTGCTTGGTGTATCCCAGCAATCGGTGAGGAAATGGTGCCAAAGCGCAAAGATCAGGGCGAAGACTACCCCGGGCGGTTTTTACAAGATTGAACGGTCGGAACTCGAGAGGTTCAGACAAGAGTTCAATATGCCGAATCTCGATTCGAACGAGTATGTCCTCATAATCGAAGAAAACCAGGAGCGGATAAAGTTCATCAGCGGTCTCTTGGAGATGCTCGATTTCGAGGTTGTCACAGCAAACAACCTCATCGGTATCGGAATAGCAATAGGGAATACAAAACCCTCCTTTATTATCTCCGGAACAACACTCTCAAAGCTTGATCTTGAAAAACTTCTCAATTCTTTGTCTGAAATCATTGAGACGAAAAACATACCTATGTTGGTCATTGCGGAGGAGGAGCAGAGTGTCGATGGAGTTATTGATCGATACAGGGCCGACAGGAAAATCAGCGTTCTCTCAGAACCACTCGACATCCATCAATTCAAGAGGAAGGTCGAGGATCTCTCGTAAAAACTGAATGCAGTAGTACGTATAAATATTCTCCAATAAAAAAGAGTAACGCCCGGAACCGTAAGGCCGCCGGGAGTTACTCTTTATGATTCTTTCCCGCCTTATAATACAGGCTGCAACTAGAAAATAACCAGTTCTGTTTCTGTGTCGAAGATGTGGCACTTGTCTAGATCAATAACGAAACCTACCTCCTTGCCGATTTCAGTCCTGTACTGGTGGGGAACACGCGCCATGAAATAGTCCTTTCCGGCGCTGAGGTGGAGGTATATCTCCGATCCGAGAGGCTCAATGACCTCTACTTTGGCTTTGATGAACCTTCCCTCCTTGCTTTTTGCGACCGTCTCGTCGATGAGGTCTTCGGGCCTGAAACCGAATGACACCCGCTTGCCCTCTTTGCCCTTGATCTTCTTATGCTGTTCTTCGGTGAGCTTCACCTTGAACGAATCCGCCTTAATGAAAACGCTGTTACCCTCTGATACAAGCTCGGACTCGACAAAGTTCATCGGAGGAGAGCCGATGAATCCGGCGACAAACTTGTTTACAGGAAAGTCATAGAGCGTGAGAGGGTCCGACACCTGCTGTATGATACCGTCCTTCATCACGACTATCTTCGTTCCCATTGTCATTGCTTCGACCTGGTCGTGGGTCACGTATATGATCGTGGCCTGCAGGTTCTGGTGAAGCTTGGCGATCTCCGTTCTCATCTGCACGCGAAGTTTCGCATCGAGGTTTGAGAGCGGCTCGTCGAAGAGGAATACCTTCGGTTTTCGTACAATCGCACGCCCTACTGCAACCCTCTGCCTCTGGCCTCCGGAGAGAGCTTTAGGCTTCCTGTCGAGAAGGTGCTCGATATCTAATATCTGCGCAGCCTCATGGACACGCCTACTGATCTCATCCTTCTTCATCTTTCTCAGTTCAAGTCCGAAAGACAGATTTTTGTATACATTCATGTGGGGGTACAGTGCATAGTTCTGGAACACCATCGCAATGTCCCTGTCCTTGGGCGGGATATCGTTGACGAGCCTTCCTCCAATATAGATCTCCCCGTCAGTAATCTCCTCGAGCCCGGCAACGCACCGAAGGGTCGTCGATTTTCCGCATCCCGACGGGCCGACAAGTACGAGAAACTCCTTGTCCTCGACCTCGAGACTGAAATCGTTTACGGCAACTACTTCGCCCTCAAAGACCTTTGTTAGCTTCCTCAATGAAACTTCTGCCATAGGATCCTCCAATAATTATTTTCTGGTGAATAATAAAAGATATATTGAAACGAAACCTCTCATTATCGGCCTGGAAGCGGTTACGATTAACCTCTGTACATATAGTTCACACCAATTTCCAAGCGTATGTAAACGTTTACCCAATATCTTTTAAAATCTGCACACACAGCATACTATGTTTAACATGACTGCGCCCTCTTGTCAATATTTTTTTCTAAAAATCGCTCCCCGGTCCGTTAAAACCGCAGAAGACATCAGCATCGCACTCTTTTTTTCGCCCTTTTAGGGTAAACGTTTACCTTGACTTGTCACACAGCCGGGGTTACAATAATGCTTTAGTACCTAAATGCTGATATTCTTGCCTTTTTGGCAAGAAAATATTTCAATCAAGAATGTGGCTTGTCCACATTAGGAAGCAGAAGGGAAAGTGGTTACCATAAAACAAGTCGCCAGGGCCGCCGGCTGTTCCATAGCAACGGTATCGAGAGTAATCAACAAACAGGGAAAATACAGCAGCGTAACCGAAGAGAGGGTGAAAAAGGCCGTAGAACGGCTCGGCTACAGGACAAACATCACTGCGAGGAGGCTGAAGAAAGGTTCAACGATGTCTGTCGGGCTCGTCACAAGCGAGTACAGGCTCCTAAACCATCCGGAGCTTTTGAGCACGGCAATCAAGTTTTTTCAGTCCCATGGATTCAATGTCGAGATAGTCCTCGACAGGACCCTGAGCCAGTGCGCCTCACTTCTCGGCGAAGGGAGGTTCGACGGGCTCCTCATCACGGACAGCACCCGGGACGAGAGGGCGATAAAAGACCTCATCGACTCCGGGCACCGCTTCGTTTTGCTCGGCGGCGAAACAGGCCGAGAGGACGTAAATCTCGTTGATATAGATTACTTTGCCGGAGGATACCAGGCGACAAAGCTTCTTATACGAAACGGTCATACGGAGATCCTCTTATTGGAGGGCCGTTCGCCAGGGTTTGTATCACAGGAGATAAGACGGGGATACCTCTTCGCTCTCGACGAACACGGGATCGGCTACAGGGAGAGTCTTATCGTCACGAACAGGGAAGTGCTGTACAAGAACCAGGAGCTGTTCGGGTACACCTCGCTGAAGGCTCGCTTGAGCGTTGGACGCTCCCAAACGGAAAAATTCACCGCGGTCTTCTCCACAGACGACAGGATAGCGGCCGGCGTAATGCGGGCAATGGCAGAATGCGGGATCGGTGTTCCAAACCAAAGATCTGTCATCGGGTTCGGCAACCTGAGCCTCTCGGAGTATCTTTTTCCTCCTCTCACAACGGTGGTCGTGCCGCTCGCCGGAATGGCCGAACTGGGGGCTGAGATACTCGTAAACAGCATCACACGAGAGGACAGCGTTGTGAAGTCCGTGAACCTCAAGCCGCAGCTCGTGGAGAGAGACACAGTTTCAAAGAGATTGACTTGAGAGTCTATAGTTGTATATTAAAGAGAACTTCACTTTCAGCGGTACTTTAGATATGAAGATAATAGAAGAGCTGACCGACATACTGGAAAGCGCCCTGGATGAGATACAAGGGGTAGTATCATTAAAAGACCTCACAGACCTCCGTGTAAAATATCTCGGAAGGAAAAGCAGGATCATCGCCATACTCAAGGGACTGGGATCTCTGCCGAAGGAGCTGAGACCAGAGGCGGGCAGCGCATCCAACGAGATAAAGCAGAAGATCGAGGAGGCGCTGAAGCACAGGAGCGAGGAACTCTCCGTCGATATCTTCAAGGAGCTCGGAACGACAGAGCGGATCGACATCACAGAACCGGGAATAAGCGGAGAGAGAGGTTCCCTTCACCCTATAACGCAGCTGGGCATGGAGCTCGAGGATATATTCATGTCCATGGGCTTTTCTATAGCCACCGGGCCTGAAGTGGAGCTGGACTACTACAACTTCGAGGCGCTCAACATACCTCAGGACCATCCCGCGCGTGACATACAGGACACCTTCTGGACGGTCGACGGCACCCTCCTGCGCACCCATACCTCATGCGTGCAGGTACGAACAATGGAGAAGCAGAAGCCGCCGATCCGCGTGGTTGCACCAGGCAGGGTCTTCCGCTATGAGGAAACGGATGCTTCGCACGAGCACACCTTCTACCAGGTCGAAGGTCTCATGGTGGACAGAGATATCTCTGTGGCAAACCTCATCGCCGTAATGCGCACGATGCTCCGGGAGGTCTTCCGCAAAGACGTGAAGGTAAGGCTCAGGCCCGGGTACTTCCCCTTTGTCGAGCCTGGATTCGAGCTCGACATCAGCTGCCATCTCTGTGACGGCAAGGGATGCTCTGTCTGCAAATGGTCGGGGTGGGAGGAGCTCATCGGTTGCGGGCTCGTGCACCCTAATGTCCTGAGCATGTGTGGCATCGATCCCGCCGAATACTCAGGATTTGCCTTTGGAATGGGATTGGACAGACTTGTCATGATGCGCTATGGGATAGACGACATCCGCCTCTTCCACTCTGGGAACCTTAAATTCTTAAGACAATTTTAGCTGTAAGCTGAAATTGTCTTACAACACTTGATCTACGGCTGAAATTGTTTTATGACATCTCCGGTAAAAAACCAGACCCCTCGCAAGTACCCTGCTTCCTGAGAGCCCGGATATACATTAAAAAGCAGGGACCGTGTCCCCTTTTTTTACTGCACCATGCATAGACCTGCCGTGTGCCGATCGTTTGTGCGGTTTTATCACAAATTGCGTATCAACGGAGCTAAGCGATGATATTATAGCACTTCATATCGTTATACAAAAAATAAGGTTTACGGTGAGAAAAGCGCTAAAATACCCATTCCTTCGTAAAGGAATGGGTATTGACCTTCATATTACGATTGCACATAAGGAATGGGGATTAAAACGACCATTTCTTAATATTTACAGTTGTTTATAAGAAATGGGGGTTAGGTTCTATCGATCCTTCATTCCGATAGTACGCTTCGATTCAACCTCAATCCCGGATCCTTCGCTGCAGCAGCACACAATCGACCATGGTGATTGCGACCATCGCCTCGACAACCGGGACGACTCTCGGCACGATGCATGGGTCGTGACGCCCTGAAATCTTTATTTGGGCCTTTTTACCGTCTCGGGTAACGGTATCCTGCGGCAATGAAATAGACGGGGTGGGGTGCACGGCCGCCCTCAGCACGATCTCCTCCCCTGTTGAAATCCCTCCGCAGATACCGCCGCAGTTGTTTGTACTCGTCCTTATCCTTCCGCCGTCGTTGTAGAAAGGATCGTTGTAGAGTGATCCTCTCATCCGGGCGCTCTCGAATCCGCCTCCTATCTCCACTCCTTTCACTCCTCCGATCGACATCACCGCATGAGCAAGAAGGGCGTCGAGCTTGTCGAACACAGGCTCCCCGAGACCGGGGGGGCACCCGGTAACAGTCACCTGCACTATCCCGCCGACCGAGTCTCCCTCTTTCAGTGCCCTCTTGATCTCCTCCTCCATCTCTCGGGCACTTTCTTTGTCCGGAGACCGTACGGGATTTTTTTCGATCTGCCCATAGTCGACCTTCCCTACAGAAATTCCTGCTATCTCGAGGGTATATCCTCTCACCTCTATGCCCTCGTTCTGCAGCACCTTCTTCGCAACAGCTCCGGCAGCAACCCTCGCCGCCGTTTCACGGCCTGACGCCCTCCCTCCCCCGCGCCAGTCCCTTATTCCGAACTTCGCATCGTATGTATAGTCAGCGTGGCCCGGGCGGTAGAGATCTCTGATGCTCTCGTAATCACCCGACCGCGTGTCTTTGTTTCGTATAAGGAGCGCGAGAGGAGTACCTGTTGTTCTTTCGCCGAACATGCCCGAGAGTATCTCGACCCTGTCAGGCTCCTTTCTCGGCGAAGAAACATCACTCACCCCCGGTTTCCTCCTGTCGAGCTCTCGCTGTATATCGGCAACACTGATCAGCACCCCGGGGGGCACACCGTCAACGATTACCCCCAGACCGCTCCCGTGGCTCTCACCGAATGTCGTGACCGAGAATACTCTTCCAAAACTGTTTGCTGACATCCTATCCCCCTTTTCTACTGCATCGCTTCACCAAGGGCGCAATCCTCCCCGATCAACACGGTGTAGTACCTTCCTCCGAGCTCTACAACCCTCACCCCTCTGTCGAAAACCTTCTGGAATATATAGTTTCCCATACACTCCTCCACATCCCCGCTGTAAAGGGACCTCCCCCTGTGAAGCACCATTATCTTCCTGAAAAGAGGAGTGATCTCCTCGGTGTGGTGGATCACGAGGATGATCGATGTCTGCTGTCTGTATGAAAGCTGCTCGAGCGCGAGCAGGAGGTCCTCCCTCGCCCCGAAATCGAGCCCCCTGGAAGGCTCGTCGAGCAGAAGGAGGTCCGGGTTGTTTATGAGAGCCCTCAGTATCAGCACCTTCCCCTGCTCTCCGTCTGAGAGAACACCGAACGGGTCTGTCGCCCTTTGTTCCATCCCTACCGACGACAGCAGGCGACGTGCAGCCGCCCTGTCCTCGGGCTCCGGCTCCCAGGGAAGGCCCACGGATGCGAAAAGTCCACTCGTCACCACGTCTATCACCCGTTCCCGCCCAGAAAACATCTGTTTTATGAAGGTGCTGACGTACCCTATCCGCTTCCTGATCTCACGGATATCGTAATCGCCGTGTAGTTTCCCGAATCGAACGACCTCCCCCTCTGTGGGAAACAGGTATCCGGATATTATCTCGAGAAGAAGGGTCTTTCCGGCCCCGTTTTTTCCGTAAAGCACCCAGTGCTCACCATTTCTTACATTCCAGTCTATGCCCTCAAGGATATGGCGGTCTTTCCTCCTCAGTGATACATTCCGCAATTCGATCATCCTTCCTCCACAAAGGTTCTTCCAAACCGCGAGAAGAGTTGCAAAAAGGGTAAAATCTTCCGGGTCCCTACCGCCTGTAAGGGTGCCCGACAGGCATTATAAGAAGCGGGACCTCCTTCTCCAGGCCGAGAACTCCCTTCACCTTCTCATCGATGAAAGCCCCCACCTCCACGGTACCAAGTGAGAGCGACGCTGCGATGAGGTAGATATTCTGCGCAGCATGTCCGGCGTCCAAGTGAACATACCTTTCGACGCCCCGGTCTCCGTACACCCTACCGGTGCGGTTCGTGCGCACGGTAATGATGATGCATGCCGGAGCGGTCCTCACAAAAGCCTGGCCTATTGCCGCCTGAGACAGGTCCTTCGAAAGATCTCCCTTTTTCACGAGCGTCACCGCATGGGCCATGGGATCGTAGAGGTATACTCCCCTCTCCAGAGATTCGACATCATTCGCGAGAAGATACACCCTGACAGGGTAAATTCCGCCTGCCGAGGGAATCGTGCGGGTTGCGCTTGTCGTTCCGTCGGCCGTCTTTCCCGACGAGGCCCAGAGCAGAAGGGAGACCTCCTTCATGGTGACGGCCTCTTCCGAAAACCTTCTCGTGCTCGTGCGCTCGTTCAAGGCCTCTCCTACCCCGAGCCCACCCCGCCACGACGGCTCTGGAAGTGGAAATATTTTTTTCTCCCCTGCGCTTGCCGAAGAAGCTGCGAGAACCAGCAGAATAACAAGAAGACTCGCCCTCTTCATCCTGTGCCTCCCAGACATTTGCTCTCTTAGCAATAGTAACCTTCCACATTCCTGCGGCAAAGTAATATTTTATTCTGGACCACATTTCGCTTCTCTATCAATATATTTTGTAAATATCATTATTACAAGCATGTCTGACCGAACCGTTAAAAACAGGCGGCAAATGAAACACTTTCCGAAACTCGCAGACCCAGCTACAGTAGACCCGGCCTTGGTTAGGGAAGTCAGGGGCGATCAAGAGACCGTACACAAGAATTCGGGACGTAGCGGAACCTATCTTTTGGTGCTCGAGAACAGCAGCATGAAGAGGATAGATGTTGGAAAACTCGGGCGAGTACGGTTCTCTAAGGGCTACTACGTGTACGTCGGCTCCGGCATGAACGGACTCGACTGCAGGGTCGCCCGGCACTACAGAACGAAAAAATCGACCCACTGGCATATAGATCATATAACACCCCGTCATATGCCGATTGTCAGGTGTTACAAGATACGAAGCGCACTGAGGTTGGAGGAGATGATCGTTAAAAGATGTGAGAAGATCGCACCGGGCAACATACAGGGGTTCGGGTCGTCCGACAGTTCGAGAAGGTCTCACCTCTTCTTCTTCCCCTCCCCTCCCCATGAGAGAAGGGATTTCCTCGACATAGTACTCGATCTTATGACTTTCAGCGAAAACTCAAACCCCGGCTGTTACTAGTAGTGCGTGCTTCTCAAAAATCGCATAGTAAAGGATTTAAATAAAGCCTTGGCAGTATTTTACAGCCTATAGAGCCAATGTCGAGTTTTTATCGCTAAATGTGATTTAAACACCCGGACTATCGACCTTTAATTACATTTATTACGTCAATTAAAACTCTGATTTCACCCTAATATTTACGGTGATTTGAGAGAAACAGGGGTTAGAGACGGATGATATACCGGGTTAATGACTCGACATCGGAGTTACCTTGTATTATTTTTTTAGCATCACAAAAGGAGAGGAATCCAGTGGGCGAAGATACGATCGAAAGGATGCTGGACAGCCGTAAAGAGATCATCAAAAATTATCTGAAAGAGTTTCTCTTCGGGAAGAAACAGCAACTCGGTACGGTGAACAGGTGGGGTGACGATCTTCCGGAACGGCTCTATCGGTTCTGTGCCGGAGGAAAACTCTTGAGGGGCAGCCTCATTCTGCTCTCTGTCGACATACTCCTATCCGGCGGCGAGCGTTTACACACAGCAGTCGCTTCGGCCTACGAGCTTATACACTCCTCGCTCCTCATACACGACGATATCATGGACAGGGATGAGACGAGGAGGGGAATGCCCAGCATCTTCTACCAGTATAAAGAGATCGCGGAAAAAGGAGGACCCAAGGAACAGTATCACACTGGCGAGAGCCTCGGTCTTTGTGCGGGGGATGTGGCCCTGTTTTTGGCTTTTGAGCTTCTGACACTGGCAGACACCGATCCTGCACGCAAGCTCAAGATACTCTCCCTCTGGTCCAGAGAGCTCCAGGGTGTCGGTATCGCCCAGATGCAGGACGTGTACTTCAGTACCCTGAAGAAGGGCGTCCTAGAGAACGACATCATGACTCTCTATCGATACAAGACCGCCCGATATACCTTTTCCATTCCCTTTGCCACAGGGGCGATTCTCGCCGGCCGGGACGAAAAGACCGTCAATGACCTCCTGATCCTCGGAGAACGTTATGGGCTGATATATCAGCTCATAGACGACAGGATCGGCCTGTTCGGTGACAGCGTGACGACCGGAAAACCGGTCGGAACGGATCTGGAAGAGAAAAAAAAGACACTTCTGCTTTACTACCTCGGGCAGCTCGCCTCGCAGGATCAGAAGCGGAAGCTCAACGACATTATGAAGAAAGACCGGATCACACCGGAGGATCTCGAGTATATTAGGGAAGCTGCGGTGAGCTGTGGTGCAGCAGGCAGGATAGAACAGAGACTGGAGGAGCTCAAAAAAGAGGCGCGGGCGATGATCGCTTCCATTCCTGTCAGCGAGGGATACAAAAACGTCCTGGATGGGCTCCTCGATTACGGACTGAAAAGAAAGAGTTAGGGTTATCATCATGGAGATCACTATCGCTCGATCTACGGGTTTCTGCTCAGGGGTCAGGAGAGCAATCTCCGGACTCGAGCGGGTTCTCGAAGAAAAAGGGAAGACCTACTGCCTTGGCGAGATAATTCACAATCCCCAGGTCGTGGAGAGGTTGAAAGGCCTCGGCATGGTTGTCGTGAAGAACATAGGAGAGGTGCCGGAGGGAAGCAGGTTTATCATCAGGTCACACGGTCTCCCTAAAGAGGACGTTTCAGAGGCGGAAAAGAGAAACCTCGAAATCTACGACTTCACCTGCCCGAAGGTAAAGAAGACCCACACCCTCGTTAAAGATCTCATGACCCGCGGATACCGCTGCTATATTGCCGGAAATCCGGAGCACCCGGAGGTCAAGGCTGTTCTGTCACTCACCGGGACAAAAGGGACTGTCGTGGAGAACGAGAAGGATATCCCGATCACCCTCCCTTCGGACCGGATCGCACTTGTCGTCCAGACCACGTTCAACCCGGGACAGTTTCTCAACATAGCGGACAGGATCATCCTCCTGTCGAAGAAGACCCTTGTCTGCAACACCCTCTGCGAGGAGACGATAAAGCGCCAGAAGGAGGCGAAAGAGATTGCGGACATGGTGGACCTCGTCGTTGTTGTGGGCGGCAGAGGATCGAGCAACACGAAGACCCTCTACCAGATAGTACGGGAGCGTGCAGAGGCCGTACAGGTGGAGACACCCGAAGAGCTGAAGAGGGAATGGTTTCAGGGAGTTAACAGCGTGGGGGTAACAAGCGGGGCCTCGACACCGGAAAGGACAGTCCGGCTCGTAGCTGATGCAATACGATCGATTGTTCGCACACATTAAAATGGCGATATTCGAGTTTTAGGTTCTTTTCCGATTTAGGTGCAAAAATACAATGAAATTTATTGCTAACTATAGACATAACTATGAATTATATTTATCTCTTTTTGCGTGTTATCTCGCATAGTATCAAACAAACGCGATGGTGGTCATTGCTGTTGAAGCGAAGCTTCAACTTGAGCCATAGGCGACAAAGCAAAGCAATCTCAAAAAGGACTGTCTGAGATTACTTCGTCGATTGAGGCTTACAGCCTCAATTTGAACCATAGGTAACCGTCGCCTTCGGCCAAAGAAGTTCTTCGAACTTCGAATCCTCATAATGACACAGTCTGATGTATTGCAACTAATTTGGAGATGAACCTTATTTTTTAACCGATACCAGCGATCATACTTGTACAACGACAACGATGAGGACGGACAATTTATGCCGATCCGATTGAAGGCCTGTCATCTTTGCCTTTTCAAGGCATGATATATACCACACAGATAGCGCACTTTTTGAAAAATCGTACACCCCTGTTTTGTCTCGACATCTGCTCCAATATTTATTATCCTGGGAGGGACCATGAGGAAGGGGGACACCAATGCCTGTGCCCACCATACAGTGGAAGGACGATGCAGTCTCGATAGTAGACCAGACGAAACTTCCCACGAGCAAACAGTTCATTGCAATACGGACCGAAAAACAGATGTGGGATGCGATAAAGCAGCTGAAGGTCCGCGGGGCTCCGGCAATCGGGATCGCAGCGGCGTTCGGGATCTACCTCGGTATAAGGGAGTTTAAGGAAGAGGATAAAAATCTGTTTTTTGAGAGGATCGATGAAACCTGCGGGTATATCGCAAGCTCGCGGCCCACTGCGGTAAACCTCTTCTGGGCGGTAGACCGGATAAAGGCCCTTGTCCGGGATCACGAAAATCGGCCCGTTGAAGAGATAAAGGAGCTCGTACTCTCAGAGGCAAAAGAGATGATAGAGGAGGACAACAGGGTATGCAGGAGGATAGGAGAGCACGGTGTCGGCCTCATAGAGGAAGGAAACTCGGTTCTCACCCACTGCAACGCAGGAGGGCTGGCAACTGCGCAGTACGGCACTGCCCTCGCTCCGATCTTCAGGGCACAGGAGATCGGACGAACCCTTCATGTGTGGGTCGATGAGACGAGGCCCCTTCTACAGGGCTCCCGCATCACCGCATGGGAGCTCGTAGAAGCGGGAATCCCCGCTACGCTCATCACAGACTCGATGGCCGCCTGGGTCATGTCCCGGGGAAAGGTGGACCTCGTCATCGTCGGAGCCGACCGTATCGCCCGTAACGGAGATACGGCCAACAAGATCGGAACTCTCGGGGTTGCTGTACTCGCCAAAGAGTTCAATGTTCCGTTCTACGTCGCCGCACCGCTGTCGACGATCGACCGGACAATAGCATCCGGAAGCGAGATCCCGATAGAGGAGCGTGACCCCGAAGAGATAAAGCACGGTTTCGGAAAACTCACGGCCCCCGAAGGGATCGATGCGTACAACCCCGCCTTCGACGTGACGCCTGCCTCATACATTAGGGGAATAATCACGGAAAAGGGCATTTTGAAGGCCCCATACGAAAAAAGCATAGCAGGGGCATTCGATATCGAGTAGGCGTAAGTATCCCGATCCTCACACTTTAAGTACGGTCTCTGACCGTACCGGAACCGTTCCCGGGTATCCGGATCACTCTTACGATCTCGGCCTACAGAAGGGCGTTGCTCCACATCTTTCTTTCATCACAATCAAGGATGAATAATCGACAACCATATTGACAACTTAAATGACAATTAACTCGAGTCAACATCATTTACTATATCCGTCTATACTTTCACCCTCGATATCTTGATCTTACAGTATTGATAAGAAATATGATAATCATGAACCTAATCATTACGTTAAACACAGAGCTTGTAAAAGCCCCGATTCACTGTGTTGATTACGTTATTGTTCATGAGCTGTGCCATCTAATATACTCGCACCACGACACCAGGTTTTATCAGCTCCTTAACAAGATTCTACCGGACTGGGAAAAGAGAAAAAAACGGCTGGAAAGGGTAATTATCTGACATTAAATGACAAATTACATTAAAGCGTAACAGAGATTGCTCGCAATGAAAGGATCCGTTTTCTGCCAGATCAGGATCAAACCACGGTTCGCCGTGCCGTACCGGGAGCAGGCTGAAAGCTGAGCGCGTATAAACGGCCGCTATCCTATCTCCAATATGTCGATAAAATTTGATATCATCGACATATTTTCTTGACATATCGATACCGCCGACATGTTTCGGGAAGCTATATATACTGACTGCAAGTAAAATTGTTACTGGGGGTTCTTCTCCCTAATGAGCCTATCGATAATAGCCACTAACCGTGTAGCGGTATCGATAGCATCCTCAGCCTCTTTTTTCGAACACGGCAAACCAGGTTCATAGATGAGGTGGTGTCTCTTTCTTCTCATATAATCATAATTGTTGATCATTTTATTATGTTCTTCGCCTAAATCAATACTTGTGAATTTAACAACTGTTAGATGTTTTCCTTTCACATCAGGTCTATACCCTCCGCTGAACATCAAAGCAAGTCCTGCGCGCAGCATTGCATTATATGCGTAATTATAGGAGCACTCTGCATCCTCATTTATGTTTCTTTGAGCTGTCTTTAAGTCAATGCGAGCCCGTTTCATCAGGCTGTTGATTGCGTTCCAGTCGACAGGGCATTGCTTTATTAATCCCTGCCTCACAAGTTCCTCTTTCGAATCCCTATAAATCATCCTCTTTACCGATCAACATTATCTTTGGATTGTTCAATACATCCATGACAAAGCCGCTATTTTCTCTTTTTCTGCGCATGTATTCCTCTGATGAATATACGGAGATGTTAATCTCCCTCTGTAGAATTTTTTCCAATTGTGCAATTTTCTCATTTAAAAAGGATATCTCAGGGTCGCCGATAAGCATAAGATCAACATCACTCGTACTTTTTTCGTTTCCTGAGGCAAATGAACCGTAGATAAAGGCTACATCTATTTCTTTGATTGTTGACAGTGCTTTTCTCAATCGACCCTCAACACCAACGGTTTTGGAGACAATGTTTTTTATCTCCTCATAAAGTGGATGCTCTGTATTCAGGTAGTAGTAAAGAAGGTTACCTGCTCTTCGAGTATGGAATAAATCATCTTTTGTAAATTTCAATAGCTCTCTTCGGATACTTCCGGCAGAGTGTCCCAAAATCCGCTCGAGCTCTCTCAGATAGTACCTATTAGATGGATTTGTAAAAAAAAGGGTCAGTAAAGCCTGCCGGATTCTTGATTTGGTAAGATAGAAGAGCTCATACAAAGCTTGTACTCTTTTTTGAGTACAATTGTACTCAAT
>DATKZJ010000071.1:0-4950 GCA_035527995.1 Spirochaetota bacterium
GGCCTGTCGTACGGCAGATCGTCCTCCTTCGTGATCAGCACCACTCTTCCGCCGAAGCCCTCCCGCCTCAGTGTGACCGCGCATGCGGTCCCGGCCGCTCCGGCCCCAACGATCGCGAACAGCTTGTTTTCCGTGCCGGCAACCTTTTCAGGTTTCGGCCGCACCGCCTTTCGCACCCATACCTTTGATTTCTCGACCTTTACGTCATAATACTCGAGATCCTTCAGGGCTGGAGGGGCGATGAGCCGACCGGTCTCGATATCAAACCGTGCGTGGTGCCATGGGCAGATCACCGTGCCTTTGCGGGCAACCCCCTTATGAAGGGGCGCGCCGTAGTGCGGACACTTTCCGGAAACCGCATATATCTTCGTACCTGTTTTATAAAGCATCACCGTTCGCTTGCCGACCTTTGCGGTTACGGGCACTTTCTCCTCTATTTCCTTTTCATCCAGTACGAAAGCCCACTCCTCACCCATATCAGACTCCTCCGTATATATTATCTCAATATATCTATTATTAATTTGATACGGGCAGTTGTCAAGGCATAGTGCCCGGGCGGTATAGCATCTGTCGATACTATGATGACATTTTTTGATACCGGATCGATAGAGGATTTACCCCCGCCGACCTATAGATCTATGACGATTGGGACGATTACGGGGTTCTTCGCAGTCTCCCTGTAAAAGTATTCCTTGAGACGTTCTTTGACGGTCCGCTTCAGCCTGTCGGAGCCGGCATTCTTCTCCCTGACGCAGCCCCTTACCGCATCGAATACGATATCCTTAGCCTTTTCGAGAAGGGAATCCGGGGCGTCAGAAAAAATGAAGCCCTTCGAAAAGATCTCGGGCTCCATGATTCCGCTGTCTTCTATCGTGATAGGGATCACTACTACGACAACCCCTCCTTCCGAGAGTCTGTTCCTGTCGCTGAGAGCCATCGCTTCGACGCCTCCGACCCCTTTTCCATCGATACATACACTGCCGAGAGGCAGCCGCTCCTCGGTCCTGATCCCGTCTTTATCGATGCAGACTACGTCACCGTCCTCGATGACGAGTATGTTCTCGTCCTTCATCCCTATCTGCCGTGCGAGACAGGAGTGGTTGATGAGCTGCCTGAACTCTCCGTGAATCGGGATGAAATACTTCGGCTTCGTTATAGTCATAAGAAGCTTCAGCTCCTCCTGAGAAGCGTGGCCCGAAACATGGATCTGTCTGAACCCTTCATAGATCACTGATGCTCCTCTGCGATAGAGGCTGTTGACTATCTCAGAGACGGTCCTCTCGTTTCCGGGGATCACCGAGGCGGAGATAATGACCGTGTCCCCCTTCTCGATACGGAGCAGGCCGTGCTTGCCGCGGGCGATAAGAGAGAGAGCTGCCATCGGCTCTCCCTGGCTCCCCGTCGTGAGCACCACGACTTCCTCGGATCGATAATTCTTGATCCGGTCTGGAGGGATTACGATCGAATCATCGAACTTCAGATGCCCGAGACTTTTGGCCATTGAGATATTGCTCTCCATGCGCCTGCCGAGAATCGCGATCTTTCTTCCAGCCCTCTTGGCTGCGTCGAAGACCTGCTGGATGCGGTGCGTGCTTGACGCGAACGTTGCGACGAGCACCTTGCCACAGGCACCGGATATCGCTTCCATGAGAGATTCGTTGAGCGCGATTTCACTAGGTGTGTATCCCTCGTTTTCCGCGTTCGTTGAATCGGACATGAGAAGGAGCACGCCCCTCTCCCCGAACTCAGCAAGCTTGAAGAAATCGAAGGGAGTGTCGTAGATATGGGTATAATCTATCTTGAAGTCACCGGAATGCACGATCGTGCCGTACGGTGTGTGGAAGGCGATGCCGACTCCATCCGCGATGCTGTGGAAGACGCTGAAGAATTCGGCTGAAATGTCTCCGAAATCTATCTGCTGTCTTGGCCTGATCTCATTGAACTCCGGTTCCGCCGGCAATTTGTGCTCGTCGAGCCGGTTTTTTGCGAACCCCAGGGTGAGCCTCGTCCCGTACACGGGAGCGCTGATCTCCTTTAAGAGATACGGGAGGGCCCCTATGTGATCCTCGTGACCGTGAGTGAGGAGGATCCCCTTCACCTTTTGCTTTTTCTCGACAACGTAGGAAAAATCCGGAATGATGAAATCTATCCCCTTCATCCGCTCACCCGGGAACATGACACCCGAATCTACTATGATGATCGTATCCCGGTACTCGATCACCATCATGTTCTTTCCTATCTCTCCAACCCCGCCGAGAGGAATTATCCTGATCTCATCTTTTTCCATAAGCTTAAACTCCTGTGTGGCCGAAACCTCCATCCTCTCTTGCGGTCTTTTCGAGATCACCCCTGCCGTCAACTTCGACGATCCTGGCCCTCACAACCTCGGCGATCACGAGCTGGGCGATCCTCATCCCGTTCTTCACCACAAACGGTTTCTTTCCGTGGTTGATGAGCAGGACTTTCACCTCCCCCCTGTAGTCTGAATCGATGGTACCGGGAGAGTTCAGCACTGTGACCCCATGCTTCAGTGCGAGCCCGCTGCGCGGCCTTACCTGCCCCTCGCACCCTTCCGGGAGGGCGATCCTTATCCCTGCAGGAACCAGCCTGTATTCGCCAGGCTCTATCTGGACTTCGCAGTCTAGAGATGCATACAGGTCGATACCGCTCGCCTGTGAGGACATATAGCAGGGGGTGGGATTGTTGCTATTCAGTCTGTATATCTTCAAGAACATCGGCTTTAACAATAGGCACCCTGATAAATCACACTTGATGAACTTGTTATGAAGATTATCAGCAATCCGTGAAATTATCAATGTTTTTCTCCTCTTCACGGGCTATTTAAGAATCCCTGTTGCTTTTTTCTTATTGGATATGTTATATTTCTCCTTCAATAAAATTCATGGAGAGGGGTTGTAGAGGGATGCTGGCAAGGGTGATCAAGAAAATACTCTATATCTCCATCATGCTCTTGGTCATTTCGACATGCAAGAGCATGGCCAAAACGGGTGGTGAGGAGAAAGACAGAAGAGCAAAAAGACACAAAGCGGAAAGCGACAGGAGCGAATACTATCTGCACAGAGATATTATGACGACCTATTTCTATGTCGGTGAGCATGAGCCCACCCGTTCAGGTATTCTGGACAACCGCTCCAGTTCATGGACAGGAAACTGGGTAGGCTCCTTCGGTGATGTCGACCACCCTGAAAAAAGGAACGGCTATTTCCCTGAAGGCTTCATGCCTGATGAGAACCCGTTTTACGTCGCCCTTCCTTACAATGACCTTACTTCGAACGGTTACAAACAGGACATCCGGAGTATCATTCCGTGGGCCGAAGACCATCCTTACACCGAAAAAGCATGGCCCTATTCCTTCTGCAAGAACCGGTGGATCAGGATTATCTATAAAGACAGGGTGTGTTATGCTCAGTGGGAAGACGTGGGGCCTTATGAGACCGACGACTGGCAGTATGTATTCGGAGGGTCCCGGCCTAAAAACAGCCGCGCAAGCAGTGCCGGCCTTGATATATCCCCGGCATGCCTCTACTATCTCGGCATGACGGACAACGGCCTGGTACACTGGCAGTTTGTCGATCCGGAGGATGTACCTGAAGGGCCCTGGAAAAAGATAGTCACGACTACGGAACCACGCTGGAACTGAGAAGATGGTAACGGTTCTCCGGAAACTACCAGGATAATGGTCACCAGAGCCGGCGGGTGATTGTAAACATCTATAACAGCGCTTTAAAACGGCATCACAGGCATGAAACAGCAGATTTTGGGGCGGCCCCCAAGGGGCAGGGGGGCTCTTACTTTGAGGACAGGGCTGCTTCGGCCTTTGCCTGGATCATGTCCTTCACCTTCATGATCCGTGTGAGGTTCGAACGCTCCATCTCCGAGAGCTTCATCGTGATGTACTTTATCGTGTCCTGGATGTTGGGAATAAGTATGTACTCGAGGGCGTTAACCCTCCGCCTGGTCTTCTCTATCTCCTCCGCGAGGAGGATTGAGCTCTTCTCCAGTTCCGCAAGCTTCAGGAGGTTTTCAAGAAGCGTACCGAACTTGCCGACGCATCGGTCCACGAGGACCGAGCTCTCTCTGTCGCCGTAGTCGTAAGGGTCGCCTGTTATCTCTACCGTGAATTTGGGGACCTTCACGTTCATTATCGTTTTGAGCTGGCTTTTGAGCCCGGTCTGTGCCCCGGGCATTGAAAACAGGCTCTCTATCCCTGCCCCGCCGACGACCCCCTCTGCGAGGGAGTAGCTCTGAAACACGGACTGTATCTCGTTATCCACTTCGACACGGAGTCTCTTCGTGTCCTCTATTATCTCGAGAAAGTTCCTGACCAGCTCGTCCTGCTTATCCTTCAGCAGCTTGTGCCCCCTCTGTGCCAGGGTGAGCCTCTTCTTCAGCCGCATGAGCTCCATTCTCGTGGCATTTACCGCAAGTATCATGTCACATTCCCTTTATGGTCCGTTTATAAGTGCTAACCCCCATTTCTCACACAGGAATTGGGGTTTTAGCGCCTTTTTCACCGTAAATAAGACTATAAAATTCTGCTAAGTCGCCATTTAAACCCATTGCTATGCAATCTGATTTCATAGCAATCTGATTGCTATGAAATCTATGAGAAAACCGCACTAACTCTTCTCTGCCAGCTTATCCACTTTGTCCTTAAACTTCTTCAGGTACTTCGTCAAGAAAGCTTCGCGTATACGCTTGAGCTCAGTCCTCGGGAGGGCTGCCATGAGTTCCCACCCGAGATCCAGCGTTTGTGCTATCGGACGGTCTTCCGTCTCTTTCTGGGCGATGTAGCGTCTCTCGAACGCCTCCGCGAATTTATAGAAGATACGATCCATGTCGGAGAGGGCGGCCTCTCCGAGGATCACCTCGAGCTCTCGCGCTTCGAGGCCCCGGGCGTATGCAGCGAAGAGCTGGTTGAAAACGTCC